>JBCCNG010000108.1:0-9791 GCA_039025955.1 Cyanobacteria bacterium P01_C01_bin.72
ACTTCATCTAAAAGCTGAATCATTGATATTGCTACAACTCAAAAACCGACATAACGTATGCTGATCATTATTTTAATGTAGTACGTACAAAAATACGGCAGATCGAAAATAGATCTACCGTACTTAAATATTCAGCTTATGAGTAAAACGACAGGCGCTAAATATCCAAATCGTCTAGATTCAACTTAGGCGCATGGGTTTCGATAAACTCTCTTCTTGGGGCAACTCGATCGCCCATTAAGACGGTAAAAATGCGATCGGCTTCGGCAGCGTCATCTATTTCTACTCGCTTCATAGCGCGAGTTTCAGGATTCATGGTAGTATCCCAAAGCTGTTGGGGCATCATTTCCCCTAGCCCTTTAAAACGCTGGATGTTGTAGTTGGCGTTAGCGGGAAATTCAGCAATACGCTGTTCCAATTCGCGATCACTATAGCAGTATTGATGGTTGCGTCCCCGTTCCAGTTTATACAAGGGAGGACAGGCGATATAGACATAGCCTTGGTCTACCAATGCTCTTTGATAGCGGAAGAAGAAGGTCAAAATCAGAGTTCTGATGTGCGCCCCATCAACGTCAGCGTCAGTCATAATTACGATCCGATGATAGCGCAACTGAGAAGGATCAAATTCTTCCCCTTTGATACCCAAACCCAAGGCAGTAATCATCGACTGAATCTCATTATTCTTATAGATCTTGGTATCGTCAGTCTTTTCAATGTTGATGATTTTACCTCGAAGGGGCAAGATCGCCTGAAATCTTCTGTCTCGTCCTTGCTTGGCACTTCCCCCCGCAGAATCACCCTCTACGAGAAAGATCTCTGATTCTTCAGGATCGCGAGAGCTACAGTCAGCTAGTTTACCAGGTAGAGGAGAAGACTCTAGTACAGATTTACGACGAACTAATTCCCGTGCATGACGGGCAGCTTCAGCAGCTTTAAATGACTGTACCGCTTTCTCAATAATAGAATCGCCGACGCTGAGGTGGAACTCTAAGTAGTCGTTTAGTACTTCGCCAACTAAAGAATCAACAATCCCGCGAACTTCTGTGTTGCCCAGCTTGGTTTTAGTCTGCCCCTCAAATTCGGGTTCGGGAACTTTCACAGATACGACCCCTGTCAGACCTTCACGGATATTTTCTCCCCCCAGGTTGGAATCGTTCTCTTTGAGTTTGTTACGCTTGCGGGCAAAAGAATTCATCGTCCGCGTCAAAACGGTTTTCAATCCTTCTAGGTGTGTACCGCCATCAATAGTACGAATGTTGTTGGCAAAACCTAAAAGATTATCGCTATAGGCATCAATGCACCATTGCAAAGCCACCTCAACCGTTACGCCATTCTTTTCTTTATTAACGTAAATGATGTCTTGATGAAGAGCATCTTTTTCCCGATTCATATATTCAACGTATTCTTTAATCCCACCTTCATAGCAGAATACGTCTTGGCGCAGTTCTTCGCCTCTGTTATCGGTAAAGGTAATTCTAATTCCTGCATTCAGGTAGGCTAACTCTTTGAGCCTTTTAGCCAGAATATCGTATTCAAAAACTGTCGTTTCGGTAAAGATTGTCTCGTCAGGGACAAAACGAACAGAAGTACCTGTATGGTCAGGATTGCTCTTATTCGGCTTACTTGCCAACTCTCCTTGTGGCTTACCTCTTTCGTAACGCTGGATGTGAACTTTTTGATCACGCCAGACTGTAACCTCAACCAGTTTAGATAAGGCATTAACGACGGAAACGCCAACTCCATGCAAACCACCCGAAACTTTGTAACCACTACCGTCAAATTTTCCCCCTGCATGCAGCACTGTCATTACAGTTTCCAAAGCAGATTTACCTGTCTTGGAATGAATTCCCGTGGGAATACCGCGCCCATCATCGACAACAGTAATTGAATTATCAGGATTGATATCGACTTCGATATGAGTACAAAAACCAGCCAACGCCTCATCAATAGAGTTATCCACCACCTCATACACTAGGTGATGCAGTCCTTTAGGCCCTGTCGAACCAATATACATCCCAGGACGTTTGCGTACTGCCTCCAGACCCTCTAATACCTGAATCTGATCTGCATCGTAAGTGGTAGTCATGTAGTTTCTCCGAAAAAGCCTTAGAGCGTTAGTTATTGATGCGTTATGAAAAAATACTCAGAAATTCTAGCACAAAAGGTCTATAGACCGCCTTAAAGCTTTCTAAAACGATTTTTGATTATAGGGTCGTATCTTTATTCTTGACCCACTTTTAGCAGCTAGAAGTAGAACTATGATACTCTTAGTTGACTCAAGTTTCAACAAAAGGTTTAAAGGGCAAAGTAAAGGATGCCTAATGCTGCTATTAACTTGAAGGAAGTAAACGCCCGATGGTGCGATTTTCAGGGGTAAAGGTTGCCTGCGCTACCCGCTGAATATCTTGAGGTGTAATAGTCTCTAGCTGTTTTAATTCGGCAAACATATTGCGCCAGCTACCTGTTTTTGCCTCATATTCTGCCAACTGACGCGCCATGCCCATATTAGAATCGAGGGTACGTAGTAAACCTGCTTTGATTTGGGTTTTGACCTGCTCCAGTTCTGACGAGGCAACAGGTTCAGTTTTAAGTCGTTCAATTTCAGCTCTTAAAGCAGTACTAAGCTGTTCTACGCTCGTGCCAGGGGAAGTGAGGGCATAAACTAGCATCAGGTTTGGATACTTATTGCCAGGAAAACCGCTAAAACCTTGAGCAGAAAGGGCTACCTGCTGTTCTTCAACAAGGGATTTATAGAGACGAGAAGTCCTACCGCTACTGAGTAGTTGGGACATAACTTCATATACGGCATAGTCAGGATCGGTTAAGGCGGGGATATGATACCCCTCTAGATACCAAGGCTGGGAAGGAAAATTAACCGTGATTGCTTTAGTTGTCGATTGGGGTGGCTCAACTTTGGCTACGGCTGGGGGTTGAGGTTGGGCTTTAAAGCGTCCAAAATAGGTTTGAGCTAATTGCTGTACTTCTTCTGGGTCTATGTCTCCAGCGATCGCAATGGTTAAATTATTAGGTGAATAGTAAGCCTGGAAAAACTTTTTAACATTATCTCTAGTTAGACCATTTATATCTTCGTTGTAGCCAATTACAGGTCTTTTATAAGGATGAACGTCGTAAGCAGTGTCTAAAAATTCTTCAATCATCTTGCCGATAGGAGAATTATCTGTCCTCATTCTTCTTTCTTCGAGGATCACCTGCTTTTCTTGATAAAATTCGCGGAATACAGGTTCGAGAAATCTCTCCGATTCTAAAGACATCCAGAGTTCAAGTTTATTTGCTGGGAAACTATAGAAGTAGCTAGTGTAGTCAGCGGAGGTTGCTGCATTTAAACCGACTCCTCCCGCAGTATCAACAATCTCGCCAAATTTATTTTGCTCTACATACTGACTCGCAGCCGCTTGAGTTGCGGCAAACTTTTGGGCAAGTTGAGTCACCTGAGCTTCATTGTTGGATTTTTGCGCCTGTTGCAGCTTGGCAAAAATTCGATCTAGCTTGTTTAACTCTTTCGCTTCGGCGCGATAGTTAGTTGTACCAATCCGCTTTGTCCCTTTAAAAGCTAAATGTTCCAAGAAGTGCGCCACTCCCGTCTGACCGTCGGGTTCATCCACACCGCCCACGTTGGCGTAGGTAACAAAAGAAACTACTGGGGCTTCGTGGTTTTCGAGGACGATAAACTGTAAACCATTATTCAGAGTAAACTCCGTAATCTGCTCCATTACTCGCTGGATATAAGGCTCAATAGACTGCTGTGGCTGCTTTGGCGTATCAGCTAATACAGAAAGACTAAAACAATTCCACCACAAAACGGCGATCGCCATTAAAGTTAGCCAGCGCAATTTTATTACTTCACAGCGATTAGTTCTATCTGATTTCATTCAGTCTCCCCAATTGGTTAATTTGCATATACAGCGTCGTTGGCATACTGCGATTATATTTTACTCAGAATTTGCCCGCTATTGTTGGGCTAGAAAGCTAATATCATTTCTCAAAAGTGCTCAGAGACTTAGTTATTAAGTAGAAAGGTAGGGGAAGTAGAGGAGGTAAGACAAGAGTTTGAGAGTTTTAAATTAATCAAAAATAATCTGTTATCCATATAGCTAGTTTCGAGAATTGGTATAAATTAGCCGCAATTTAGCTATTAAATTTAGCCATAAATATAGATAACAATCTGTAAAGAATTGAGCTTAAAGAGATGTCTCAATGCCATATACCTTTAAGGTGGAGTTTTAGAGACGTAAATTTCACTTAATTTCTCCAGGTTAAGCGATGATTTGTCTATAGCTGCCCCTGCTCTGCTATTTATCCTCTCTATTGTTCATATTCTGCCCAATTATATTCACTCAAAGCCTATGCCAGTTTTTTCTCAGCAAGTCTGGAGAGAGATGCGTCAGACTCCTCAAACAGAAGCAGACACACGCACCAAAATCCTCAAGGCGGCACTGCAATTATTTGCCAAACGCGGCTATGATGGCACAACAACAAAGGACTTAGCCAAGTCAGCGGGAGTAGCAGAAGGAACTCTTTTTCGTCATTTTAATAATAAGAAAGCAATTCTCGTCGAGGTGGCAACTGCAGGCTGGGTGGATATTCTGACGGATCTCTTAACCGAGTTGAGTGAAATGGGTAGTTACAAAGCTGTATCTCAGGTAATGCGCCGCAGGATGCTCAACATGCAAAAGAATAAGAATTTGATGCAGGTTTGTTTTATTGAGGCTCAATATCACCCAGAATTAAGAGACAGTATCCAGTCTGAAGTGATTAACAAAATGACCGATGTTGCCGAAGCTTTCTTTGAAACTGCAATGGAGAAGGGAATTTATCGCCGTATGAATCCCAAGATAGTTGCCAAGGTCTTTCTCGGTATATTTGCGATCGCCGGTTTTTCTGAAGACACCATTCTGAATCCAGATGCTTCTCCCCAGGCAATGCAGGAAATGGCTGAAGGTATTTCTGATATATTTCTTAGAGGTGTTTTGAATCAGGAGAAGTAAGAGGTAAGAGGTATAAAGGTAAAAAGTTAGGAGTTAGGAGTTAGGAGTGACTATTGTTAAACGAACTCCTCGAAGAGTTAGAAGATACCGACCAAATCTTTGGTTTGAAAAGCTGATGGCGTTTATCGCTGTGGTTAATCTGGTGATTGTCGCTTTTGATCTGACCTATGTTCCCCTGCGGGATTTTTGGATGTCGGGACAAGTAACCCTGGGAGGGATCAATACAGCCTATGTTCAGTTTGCGGGTGTCGAACTTGATTTGCTCCCCGATAGCGCTTCTAAGTTTGTTACCCAGTATGATGTTGTTAAAGGAATAGTTCCTAATCGCGATACAGAGGAGTATTTAGATAAGATTGAGCAATTAAAGCAGGAGTTAGCACTCAACGGGGTGGCTTCTGCCAATGCTAACGCGCTGTTTGGCGATATCCGCCGCCGCAGCATTGAGATTATTCAAACCAATCCTTTCTCTGAGGCTAATAAAACGGGGAATTTGGAGCGGATCAAGAATAAAATGCGATCGCATATTCCTAATCAGGATAACTCGGCAAAAATTTCATTTTGGCGCTATTGGAATCCTGATTTCTTTGAGGGTAAGGTCGCATCTGAAATCGCCTTTTTTGAGTCAGAAATTAAGCCTTTATTTAAAACAAACTATTATCGTATTATTGGCGAAAATGGTGGCTACATTGATTATTTTGGTTTAATTGATTTTCCCTTTGGGGCGCTGTTTGCTCTAGAATTTTTAGGACGAAGCTGGTTTATTAGTCGTCGTCGAGTAGGTATAAGCTGGCTTGATGCGATGCTGTGGCGCTGGTACGATATCTTCTTTCTGCTCCCTTTTTGGCGTTGGCTCAGAATTATCCCCGTTACGGCTCGTCTGAGTCAGGCACAGTTAATTGACTTGACTGCGATTCAAAAACAGGTAAGTCAAGGTTTGGTGGCAGGAATTGCTGAAGATGTGACAGAAGTAGTAATTATCCGTCTGATCAATCAAATTCAAGCTTCTGTGCGGAATGGGGACATTGGCAGATTGCTAGAGCAACAGACGGCAAATCCTTATGTGGATATTAATGGTACTAACGAAATCGTGGAACTAGTGAGAATTTTTGCTAAAGTTCTGGCAGATCGAGTTTTACCCGCAGTTCAGCCCGAGGCCGAAAGTCTTTTAAAATACAGCATAGACAGAGCGATCAGCCAAAGTTCTGCCTATCGGGGGATTAAAATGTTGCCTGGAGGTGAGCGTACTATCTCTACTCTTAGTAGGCAGTTGGTTGCCCAAAGCTACAGTGCATTTAGCACTACTCTCCAAGCATTATTAGTTGAAGATGAAAAGTTTGATCAGCTTTTAGAAAGCCTGATTGAAAACACAGGCAAGACAGTTTCTCAAGAGTTAAAGGCACAACAAAGCATGAACAGAATTGAGCTGCTGCTGGTTGATCTGCTAGAAGAAATCAAAATTAACTATGTTGAACGTCTTTCTCAGGAGGATATTGAGGATATTCTCGAACAAACCCGCAGTTTACGTAGACAGACTTAGAATATAGCGTCGCACAAGATTATTGGTGCGGACAAGCTAATATCGCAGTACGTGGATTGGTTAGGACAAGCTAAATTACTAGTTCGTAAGTAACTAAGTAATGAGTAATAAGTCCCAACATAAGTTTGTATTGCTATATGTCTGCCTAATATTTCTAGTCGTAAGGATCAGGCATAAAGAATGAAGATTAGCAAAATGCTAAATGCTAAGAGCCGATCGCCATTTTATACAGTTTGATAGGGACTAGTTAGCTTGTCTAATTGATTGACCAATAAACTCAGGAATAAGCCCACATCTGTAACTACGCCGACAGACTCAACTGAACCGCGATCGCTCAATTTGGTAACTACCGCAGGATTAATATCTACACACACCATTTTGACTCCAGCAGGGGTCATATTTCCCACGCCGATGGAGTGCAGCATTGTAGACAGCATCAGAATCATGTCTGCCCCTTCTAGAAGTTGGGCATAATCGGCTTGTGCTTTAATTAGATCCATCTGGGTATCAGGTAAAGGACCATCATCGCGAATCGAACCCGCTAGAGCAAAAGGCACATTGTTTTTGACACAATCATACATGATGCCCTGAGTAATAATTCCCGCTTCCACTGCTTGAGCAATGCTGCCATAGCGTCTAACGGTGTTAATTACTTTGAGATGGTGTCGGTGTCCTCCACGGACAGGAGTTCCTTTTTGCATGTCTACTCCCAAGGATGTTCCCATCAAGGATTGCTCAATATCATGAACGGCGATCGCATTCCCGCCCAGTAACCCTTGGACATAACCATGACGCACTAAACTAGAAAGATGTTTCGCCCCTCCTGTATGAATTACCACGGGTCCTGCCGTTACGACAACTTTGCCACCGCGATCGCGAATCTGCCGTAGTTCCCAGGCAATTTGTTCTACTACTAGCTCTACTCGTCTTTCACTCGAAACTCCTGCCCCCATGAAGCTAAACTCTTCTTTGGCTTTGTGTTCCCGATTCGATTTTTTCCGCACGGTACGAATGCCTTCGACACCGACCACAACACGATCTCCCTGATTTAAATCCCGCAGGATACGACACTCCGCCGTACCGTCACTAATCACAATTGCTCCATCCATACGCTGTTTTTGCACTCGTATCCATTGATCATTGACCCTTACTTCCGTGGGGTAAATATTGCTGACATAAAAGTCGTCAGGAGCAACGCCATCAAGCTCACAAGTTTCGGTAACGGCATTACCCACATCGTCATTAGGTAAAATCGACCCTAATTCAATTAGCTGGCTAATAATTTTTTCCATCACATCATGATCGGGTGCCGATACACGCACTTCAGCGCTGGAGGTACTTTGCCTTTCAATTCCCAGGTTGAAATTCATCACCTTAAAACTGCCGCCGTTATCCACTACTAAATCTAGGGAGCGATTCATAATTCCCGCATCGAGTAAATGCCCTTCCATATGCAGCACACGGCTTTCCACGGGGGTACTGGCGTGAACATCAGGTAAGACAGGCTCATTGATTCTCAGGGTTAAGCATTTAGCTGCCCCACCTGCTTTGAGAAATTCGGTTAAAGGAGTCTCAATTACCTCAAAACCAGCATCAGATAAACGCTGTTTCAGCTCCTTACTTGCCTTATTCATAACTACTGTTTGTCCCACGTTGACAGAGTTGCAGGCAAAATTAATCGCATCAGCTTCGGAGATCGCAATTCGCTTGGCTTCTGGGACACGTCCTTCAATGATGTGGTTAGAATAAGAATCAAATGCTCCAGGATAGTAGAGCAGATAGCCACCAGCAAGGGGACAAAAACAAGTATCTAAATGGTAAAAGCGATCATCAATCAGACGTAAAGACAGCACCTCAATGTCGAGCCATTTTGCTAGATAGGGATGAGAATCTAATTCTGAGCGAAAACCATAGCCAGCCCACAACCAACGCCCTTCGCGATCTAGTAGAGCATCTCCCGCTCCCTCAAATGGCAGGTCTTGAGGTAGTTCAAAAACATTAAAGCCATTATCCTCAAACCACTGTTTAAAATAAGGTTCTTCCCCTTGGCGTTCAGGATGGTAAAAACGACTGAGAACTGCATTGTCCCCCAAAACCAATCCCGCGTTAGCAGTAAACACCATATCAGGCACGCCTGGCTGTCCCTGAACCAAATCTACTTTGGCAATGTCGTTTAACACTTGATTTAGCTTAGACCACTGTTCTACTGCTTTTGTTTGGGAAGACTTATGAATATTGCCCTCCATCCAGGGGTTAATTACATAGTCAACATCATAGTGATCGGGAGCGCACATCAAAATGCGAATTGGTTCAGTCATATCTTTTTGCGTATGTGTAAGTGAAAGATGGGGTTAACAGCTAATTACCAGCATATTGAGCAATCCAACCGCCAAAGAGAAAAGAATTGTAAAGTTTTCTGATGCTCTTGAAATCAGCTATCTGTAGCAGTTTCCTGATTCTAGCTTCTGCCATGCTAGATTCTAAGATCAAGGCGAATACAATCTGGCATCTTACCAGAACTGAACAATATTACTATGAAAAGCTGAGTCAAATATTTACGTAAAGAGCATGTAGTTATCAAACTCTGACATTTGCTAGCGATACGGCTTGTCTTGAATATAATTAGGGTTTATTGGCGATCGCCTTAATCATTTACTTACGCTTATTTAGATTTAATCAGCGCCATAAAAACTAGCATCTTTTGCAGACTAATTCTCTTATCCCGAATTCAAGTTATTTATTTACGTCGCTTGCTTTTAGGTAAAAAACGTTTAGTACTCATGCCGTTGGGCTTATCTTTGCCAAAATACTTCTCACTACGATAACGGAGCCAGATTCTTAACTGTTGAGGAATTTGCTCTTTTTGTTCTTTAGTTAAAGTCTCGTACAGCACTAATGCTTTTTCTCTTTCTCCCCGACAGGCAGCATTGTTATGGGCATCCCAGTAACTCCGCGCTACTCTAATACGCCGACAAACTTCTTTGACTAATGCTTTGCCTTTAAGTTCTTTGTTCTTGTTCTTTTTCGCAACCATAAGAATTAAGCTCTAGCGTATTTAAACAATCTTGAAAAAGTGTTAATTTATAAAGCTTCAACTCGCTGATTACCATCCGCTTTAATCCAAATTAACTGCTTGATGCGACAGGTTTGAGCATATTGCTTCACTTCTGCTTCTGAGCGATCGCCTAATTCCACTTCTACTTTGAGCGATCGCTCTTGTCTTAACTGACGGGCAGCTTGCAGGGCAG
>JBCCNG010000109.1:0-9738 GCA_039025955.1 Cyanobacteria bacterium P01_C01_bin.72
CTTTTTTACGATCGAAAGGACGTGCCCGACATGTGGCGGCGTCGGCAGGGTCATCGAAACGCCCTGCCAAGTCTGCGGCGGCGCCGGTCGGGTGCGGAAGGAGAAAACTATTAGGAAAATTATATGGGCAAACTTTATCTCCTTCTCAGGCTGGCGGAATTGTTAGTGCACAACCCCTGACCAAATAGTCGGGAATTAACCCTAAATTGCCCAATAACAGAGTTGAACTAACGGCGGTTTTTACACTGCCCTAACTGCTCTAACTGTTAATCTATCTGGACGCAGTTTAAATCAAATCTTCAAAAACATTTTGGACAGCAGGATGAATAATCTTTCCCTGCTGAATATTTAGTCCTTTTCCTAGAGCCTGATTGCGCTCTAACGCCGATAAACCGTGATCTGCCAACTGTAATATATAGGGCAAAGTACTGTTATTCAAAGCTTGAGTTGCTGTCCAGGGAACTGCTCCAGGCATGTTGGGTACGCCAAAATGAACCACCCCTTCTGACTCATAGGTTGGTTGACTGTGGGATGTGGGACGTAGAGTTTCAATACAGCCCCCCTGATCCACTGCCACATCAATAATCACCGAGCCTGGGCGCATTTGAGCTACCAAGCTACGAGACACTAAAACTGGCGCTTTTCTACCCACTACCAAAACCGCGCCAATTAATAAATCAGCATCTTTTACCGCTTGCTCAATCTGGGCAACATTGCTGTAAAGGAGCTCTACCCGTGAACCAAACAAACCTTCTAGGTAGCTAAGACGTTCGAGGTTAATATCAATAATTTGCACTTTTGCGCCCATACCCACGGCAATTTTGGCTGCTTCCGTACCCACTACGCCACCACCGAGTATGACCACCTTGCCTGGGCTAACTCCTGGTACACCACCAAGCAAGACTCCCCTTCCTCCCTGCTGCTTTTCCAAATATCTCGCGCCAAACTGGACTGATAAACGCCCCGCAATGATACTCATAGGGCTGAGGAGGGGCAAAATACCGTTGTCTAACTCTACCGTTTCATAGGCGATTGCCGTAGTTCCAGATTGCATTAAAGCTTGAGTCAGATTACGGTCTGCTGCTAGGTGCAGATAGGTAAACAGCAGTTGTTGCGGCTGGAGGTATTGATATTCACTAGGTAAAGGCTCTTTAACCTTGATCACCATTTCTCGCTGCCAGGCGGCGGCGGCATCAGTGACAATTTTTGCCCCTGCCTGCTTATATTCTTGGTCGTCAAATCCCGAACCTAATCCCGCTTTAGTTTCGATAAATATCTTATGCTTGCTCGATAATGCCCGAACGCTGTTGGGACTCAAACCAACACGAAATTCTTGATCTTTGGTTTCTTTGGGAACGCCTATTTCCATCTAGCTACTCAACTTAGTAATAATTCAATACTCTACTATGCTTTACTTTTACATAACTCTAGATATGGATTGAAGCCTTAATTACTAAAAATAACCTCAAGAATAAAAACTAAAAAAGATTAGACCAACATCACTGCATTCGATCAATAGTACGATATTGAATTGCCTCAGCAAGATGATTACTTTGCAAATCACGATCACCTGCTAAATCCGCAATAGTGCGAGCTACTTTCAAAACTCGATCCATAGCCCTGGCGGATAAACCTAGCTTGCGAATTGCCCCCTCCAACAAATTGCGGCTGGCATCATCTAAAACACAAAAATCTCGCAGGTGATGCGATCGCATTTCCGCATTGCAGCTAATTCCTGACTTCCCTTGAAAACGCTGGGCAGCTAATTTACGGGCGGCAATCACCCTGGCTCTTACTACGGCGGAATCCTCGCCGATGGTCTGTCGCGTCATTTCTTCTGGCTTGAGACGGTTTGCCGCTACCTGGAGATCAATCCTGTCCATTAAGGGTCCTGAAAGACGCGCCCAGTAAGACTCTCTTTGCCTGGGAGAACAGCTACATTGCTGGATCGGATCTCCAAAATAACCACAGGGACAGGGGTTTGTACTAGCGACCAGAGTAAATTGAGCTGGAAAGACCACCGACTGACGAGTACGAGAAATTGTCACCTGACCATCTTCTAGGGGCTGGCGTAAATATTCCAAAACGTTGCGCTTAAATTCCGTCAGCTCGTCTAAAAACAGAATCCCTTTATGAGCTAAAGATATTTCTCCAGGACGAGGATAAGTTCCACCTCCGACTAAAGAAGGTCCTGATGCCGAATGATGGGGATTGCGAAAGGGTCTTGCCACTACTAGCTCCCCTCGATCCCTAAGCAATCCAGCAACGGAATGAATCTGAGAGACTTCTAGTGCCTCATCAAAAGAAAGATTTGGTAATATGCCAGGCAAACGCTGGGCTAACATAGTCTTGCCGCTCCCAGGAGGTCCAATCAAAATAAGGTTGTGTCCGCCGGCTGCGGCGATTTCTAAAGCTCGCCGAGCCTGAATTTGTCCTTTGACATCCTTCAGATTAGGAACATGAGCTAGCGATCGCTCTTGGGCTAAAGGATCTGCGGCAATTACGGGACGATATTTATCTGGCTGATTCAGAAAGTCCGCTACTTCTGTCAGGTTAGCAAATCCGTAAACCTTAATATCTTTGACTACTGCGGCTTCCTGAGCATTAACCAGGGGCAGAATTAATCCCGCAATGCCCATTTTAGATGCCGCTGCGGCGATGGGTAAAACTCCCGATACGGGTCGCAAAGTGCCGTCTAGGGAAACTTCGCCATAGAACAGATGATCTCCAAGTAATTGCGGATCTACCTGCTCTGATGCAGCTAAAATACCCACGCTGATGGGTAAGTCGAAACAAGGGCCTTCTTTGCGCAGATCGGCAGGAGTTAGGTTAATCACGATTTTACGGACAGGAAAGGCAAAATTGGCATTTTTTAGTGCGGCTTTTACTCTCTCCCTCGATTCTTGAATCGCCACATCGGGTAAACCAACAACAATAATTTTTGGTAAGCCGCCAGATACATCGACTTCTACACCCACTTTAATTGCCTCAATCCCAGCGATCGCGGCACTCCAAACCCTTGCCAACATAGATTACTTTAGATATTCATCTGTTACAGCCTATGTTGCTTAGAGGAGATTGTCTAACCGCAATTTCACTGTTCTTTATTCGTGCTTAGTCTGCTCGGAGACAACAAACCCTAATCCCGAAGAAATACTTAAAATTACTCGCTAACCAAGGATTAGCTGTGATCGCTTTAATTTTCTAGCATAAATTCTTAAGGTACAAATAATTTTATCGGGGCTGATACTTTAGATTTACTTTAGGGAACAATAAAATCAAGCAAAGTCTGGTTCAAGAGATTACTGTTCGAGATCTGTTACTATATTTCTCTGTTCCTAAGCTGACTAACTGTAATATTTGTAATATTTATATTTTTTTCTATTTCAACTATTCAAGCCACTTTGCTATCAGAATATTTCTTGAAAATTAGTTTTCAATGACGATCAGCGCGATATGGATACAAACTATAGTCAAACTCAAAAAATGGATTTAGCGCAAACATATCACATACTAGTAGTTGAAGATCCATCTTTTGTCAGAGAAATTCAGCTTGATGCTGCCACCTATTCTATTGGTCGTCATTCCAGCAATGATATTGTTCTTTCTTGCCAGAAAACTTCGCGTAATCATGCAACTTTGCTCCGCAGAACCGATGTTAAAACCAATCAATGCTCCTATTGGGTTTTAGACGGAGATTTGCAGGGTAATAGGAGTAGAAACGGTATTTATATCAACGGCAAAAAGGGTCTAGTTCACGAATTGCATTCTGGAGATGTGGTTCATTTTAGTGGAGATGCTTCGGTCAGATACAAAACTTCCACTGAACCCCTAAAAAATAGCCAACAGTCAAATCGTGGCGATTTAGAACGTATTACTCCCCGTGCCGCAGCTAATCGCAGCCCGGCCATCTCAAAAGAAACAATTGTTTCTGAGAACAAGACACCTCAGAGAACAGAAAAAGCTACAGATTTAGCACAACAAAATTCTTTAGCGGAACTTAGTCCCCAGCCAATTATTGAAATTGATCTCTATGGCAATATTACCTATATTAATTCAGCGGGAATTATTAATTTTAAAGATATTCACCATCGAAAACTAAATCATCCTTTATTAGAGAATTTAGTTTCTCTCTATCATCAAGGTCATGATAATATTATCACTCGCGAAATAAAAGTCAATCAAGAAACTTTTCAGCAAACGGCACACTATTTGCCCGAGAAAAGAGTTATTAGAAATTATTTAACTAACATTAGTCAGCAAAAAATAGTAGAGAATGAATTACAGCAGGTCAAAACTTTTTGTAATCGCATTACTGAACAAATTGCCGAAGGAATTATTTTAGTTGAATCAGCAACCAAGCAAATTGTGGAGGCTAACAATGGCATTAGTCAACTTTTAGGATATTCTCAAGCAGAACTCTTGCAGATGAATATCTATGAACTAGTCAATGAATCGGAGAAGTTTGCCTTAGTTCTCCGAAATATCATTGCCGAGAAGAATAGCTTTGTGGGAGAATATTTCCTACATCACAAAAACAATAATTTGATTCAAAGCCAGATCCAAATCAGTATGCTGGGAGATGAAGCAAATGAACAAATCTGTTTTGTAATCCGTAATTCAGGCTCAACAAATCTGATCGACAACATTGAACAGACATCAAGCGAATTATTTAAGCGAGAACTATTTAATCAGCAGCTATTAACAGCGATCGCCAATGCGAAAAGAAGCCAGAAGCTGCTGGGAATTTTATTTTGTAAACTTGATTTTTTACCAGACATAAACGTTACCATCGGTGCAAAAAACTACGACAAGTTATTATTAGCTCTAGAAAAAAGATTGGGTACTTGCCTACGTTCAGGTGATACTGTAGTTCGCTGGCAAGAAGATAAATTTGCTTTACTTTTGCCTCAAGTTAACGATGTGGAAGAGATCAGTAAAATTAGCCAAAGAATTAATCAATCTACCAATCAATCCTTTACTCTAGGTCAAACTAAAGCCTCGATTCAGAGCTTTACGGGAATTGCCGTATATCCCCAAGACGGAACAGATCCCGAAATTCTGATGGCTAGTGCCAACACAGCTCTAGAACGAGCTAATCTAAATAAGACCAACTATCAGTTCTACGATGAGGCAATGAACTCTCAAGCACTTGTTGCTTTAGAATTAGAAACCTTGTTAAAGCAAGCAATTCAACGGTCAGAGTTTGAGCTTTACTATCAGCCACAGATTAATACTAACAGTGGCAGAACAGAAGCAGTAGAAGCCTTGTTGCGTTGGCAGCACCCAGAATTAGGTTTGGTAGCACCAGGAAACTTTATTCGCCTGGCAGAGAAAACCAAGCTAATCGTCCCCATTGGTGAATGGACGATCCGTACTGCCTGTCAGCAAAATAAACAATGGCAAACTGAAGAAATGCCAGCTTCGCGTATCATCGTCAGCCTGTCTCTAGTCCAATTCCAACAGTCAAATCTGCCGCAAAAGATTGCCGAAATTATCGAAGAAACAGACTTTGATGCCAATTTACTAGAATTAGAGATCAGTGCTGCCACACTCATGGATAATGTAGACTATAGCCGACATCTGACTAGTCAACTCAAGTCTTTGGGAGTTAAGATTGCCGTAGATGGATTTACTACTGGTTTTTCTACCTTAGAATATCTGAAGCAAATTCCGCTAGATACGCTCAAAATAGACCGTATTTTGATTCAACAGCTTACTGACAGTCCCCAAGATTTGGCGATCGTTACCGCCTTAATTGAACTAGGTAAAGGCTTCAATCTGAGAATAGTTGCCGAGGGGGTAGAAACTCAAGAACAGGTAGAGCTATTGCGGGGCTTGAACTGTCATCATATGCAGGGCTACTGGTTTGGTCGTCCTTTGGGTGCTAGCGAAGCTGGTAAATTATTGCAGCTTGATGATTCCAGCGAAGGAATGATGCCATCTCAGTCGGAAGCGGCATCAGAGATTGAAACTCAATTAGAATCATCCGAATCAAGCCATCCAGAATCAAACCCAGAGTAGTTAATTAACCCGGTCGAGACTGGCTCTAATTTTATTGCTTAAGTATTCTCTCCGCCTACTATTGCACTATTTAAGATTTGGCACACTTCAAGTTTCTATTTAGAGCATTACGCATCCTCCAACGCCTAAATTTACTCTCTTTTTGCTCTGTTTTTTCGTAAAATTGCCAAGTCGTGTAAAACGGTGTGACTTTACCCAATAAAAAAGCGATCGCCCTTTTCAAGAAAAACCCGAAAGGATAAACAATCGCCTCACACAGACTAACTTGTTAAACTCAACTACCTAACTGCACTGCGCCGTTAACTACTCTAACGGGATAGGTAGGAATTTTAATTTCAGGATCGTCCAAATATTCTCCTGTTTGCAGATTAATGTTTTGCTTATAGATAGGTGCCGCAACTTTAGTTATTCCCTGTCTATCTCCTACTAAGCCGCGAGAAAGAACATATGCCTTACTGAAAGGATCGTAATTAGAAAGGGCGTATACTTCTTCGGTTTCGCCAACGCGGAAGATGGCTATTTGTTCGTCGTTAAATAGTGCTGCAACTCCTGTATTGGGCTGGATGTCGGTAATTTGACATATAGTTTGCCATTGGGTCGCAGTTTCGTTTTCGGGTGCTGTTTGAATCATTATTTTGATTACTGATTACTGATTATTTGCGAAGCTTATTCTTTAGGACTGATTTGTTGTAGGAAACTAGGAGATTAATTTATCCCCCAGTCCCCTAGTTATGCGAAGCGGTTATCCGCAGGTGTATCTTTTGGGAATCCTTTAGGACTTCTAGTCTCCTAGTCATATAAATTAAACTGTCAGGCTTTCCTTCTCCTCTGGGGTAGCAGGGCGTTTTTGTCCCCGTTCTTCGACATAGCTTAGGTTGGGATCTGGGCGGTCGCTATTAACGAAATGACGGAAGCGTTGTAATTTGCTTTCATCTTCAATGGTGGTTTTCCACTCGCATTGATAGGTATTAATTAAGTGCTGCATTTGCGCTTCTAGTTCTTCACAGATACCTAGAGAGTCATTGATAACAACGCTTCTGAGATAGTCGATACCTCCTTCCAATTTGCTAAACCACACGGAAGTACGTTGCAGTTTGTCGGCGGTTTGGATATAGAACATCAAGAACCTGTCAATGTATTTAATCAAAGTTTCTTTATCTAGATCCGTAGCTAATAACACCGCATGGCGGGGAGTCATCCCGCCGTTACCACAGACATATAAGTTCCAGCCGTTTTCGGTGGCGATGATGCCAAAGTCTTTTCCTTGGGCTTCCGCACATTCGCGAGTACAACCAGATACGGCAGATTTCAACTTGTGGGGCGATCGCAAACCGCGATAGCGTTGTTCCAGTTCAATTGCCAAACCTGTAGAGTCATCTACCCCAAAACGACACCAAGTACTACCGACGCAGGATTTAACAGTACGCAATGCTTTACCGTAAGCGTGTCCAGATTCAAAACCAGCCGCTACTAGTTTTTTCCAGATTTCGGGTAATTGATCTACCCTCGCACCAAATAAGTCTACTCGTTGTGCGCCGGTAATTTTAGTATAGAGTCCGAAATCTCTTGCCACTTCCCCAATCACAATTAATTTTTCTGGAGTGATTTCCCCTCCAGGGATGCGGGGAATGACGGAATAAGTACCGTCTTTTTGGATGTTTGCTAGATAGTAGTCGTTAGTATCTTGTAAGCCAACGTGAGGAGTTTCTAAAATATGTTCGTTCCAAGTGGAAGCCAGGATCGAAGCTACGGTAGGTTTACAGATTTCACAACCCTTACCACTGCCGAATTTTTCTAGTAACTCAGCAAAGGTTTTAATTTTGTTAACCTTAATTAGATGAAATAGTTCCTGACGGGAATATTCAAAGTGTTCGCAAAGGTGGTTTTTGACTTCTACACCTGCTTTTTTGAGTTCGGTGTTGAGGATATCTTTAACTAGAGGTACGCAACCACCACAACCAGTACCAGCTTGAGTGCAGCTTTTTAATTCACCTAAATCCCTTACCCCATCAGCAATGGCAGTACAAAGATCTCCTTTGGAGACGTTATTACAAGAACAAATTTGCGCAGTGTCGGGTAAGTTATCGACTCCTAACAAAGGTGCGCTTGCGCCCTCTCTGGGAGGTACTAACAAATCTTCGGGATGGGGAGGCAAAGTTATTTCATTTTGTACCAGTTGTAAGAGATTGCCGTAAGCGGAAGCATCGCCAATTAGGATACCGCCGAGTAATAGTTTGCCATCGCCCGAAACTACTAGCTTCTTATAAGTGCCGTTGATAGTATCGTTAAAAGCTAATTCTTTTGCCCCCTCAGTACGTCCAAAGTTATCCCCAAAGCTAGCAACATCTACCCCCAATAGCTTCAGTTTGGTAGACATATCCGCGCCCGTAAAACTTTGTTTTCCCGCACCAGTTAGCTTATCGCTGGCTACTTCTGCCATATTATATCCAGGGGCGACTAAGCCAAAGATGCGCCCATTATACAAAGCACATTCCCCAATGGCATAAATATCGGGATCGTTAGTACGACAGTCTTCGTTAATTACGATACCGCCACGCTGTCCGATTTCTAGTTCGCATTCCCTAGCCAATTCATCGCGGGGGCGAATACCAGCCGAGAAGACAATCATCTGGGTTTCTAACTCACCACCATCAGCAAATTCCATCTTCACTAACTTGCCGTCTTCGCTAGCAATATTAGTTGTCGCCTTGCTGGTATGTACTTTAATACCTAACTCTTCAATCTTATTCTTTAGTACTTCCCCACCCACTTCATCGATTTGTACGGGCATTAAACGAGGGGCAAACTCTACTACATGAGTTTGCAAACCCATATTCTTGAGGGCGTTAGCACATTCCAAACCCAGCAAACCACCTCCGACAACTACACCGACATTAACATCGGGCTTGTTACCCCAGGCTTCCATACCTTCTAAATCATCGATAGTACGGTAAACAAAAGTACCAGGGCTATCGTTACCCTTAATAGGAGGTACAAAAGGATACGAACCAGTGGCTAATACTAATTTGTCATAACTAATCTCTTTCCCATTAGCCGAGAATACCTTTTTATTAACGCGATCAATATTGGTAATGCGATCGCCGATATGAATTTCTACATGATTATCCTGATAGTAGCCAGGCTCAACCAAAGTCAGATCCGCTGCGGTTTTTCCTGAAAAGTAACCGCTAAGATTAACGCGATCGTATGCCACACGAGGCTCTTCGCAGAAGGTAACTAAATTCCATTCGCTCGATACATCTTTTTGTACCATCAGTTCGAGGAATTTATGACCAACCATACCGTTACCAACTACGACAAGATTCTTTTTATTGGTCATCTGTTTATCAATCCATGACGTTCTACATATCTATCAATTTACTGATTTTATAAAACCTATCAACGGTGTTTATGTAATTTTGGCATGCGATCAATGTTTTTTTTGTATCATGTTTCAATAGATATAGAATGAATACCCATTAAGTCTCCATTACTAGCTTCGCCCACTAAATAAAAATGAACTTGTATTTCTCCTACTCTATACAGTTTTATACGGGTTAAATTATCCAGAACTATAGCGGTTCTCGAATAAGTGAGATACACTAATCCAAATTAAGTTGTAGTAAACAATGAAGGCGTATTCACTTGATTTGCGACAGAAAATTATTGATGTACACAATAAAGAGAAAATTTCTCAGCGTCAATTAGCTCGAA
>JBCCNG010000110.1:0-9716 GCA_039025955.1 Cyanobacteria bacterium P01_C01_bin.72
ATAAGGCACAAGCTTTTCGTACTTGTCCCGAATTTTTTCGATTACCTTATTATCAGACATCTAAGGCTTTTATTTAGTTACAGCTTCATTATCTAACTTTTTAATAATTGTTCAAGTTATTTTTACACAATGCCTTATGCAGTTATTCTCCTAGTTAATCTCATCAAACAACAAGCAGAAAAAAGAACCACCAGATCTTGGGATGTTTCTATTGATAATTCTGTTAGAGAAATTAAACGAACTAATAAAAGGCGTAAATCTGGTGGTTATTATGCTAGTAAGGAAGAACTGATTGAAACTATAGATGAAGCCTTTGAAGCAGCAATCCGCAGAGCGGCATTAGAAGCTTTTGAAGGAACACACAATCGAGATGAATTACAGCAGATGATTGATGTGTCAGGAGTTAAACAAGCTGCATTCGATCTAATTTATTAAAGAGTTCGATCACTTGTAAGTTCACTGGTAGTTTCTTCGGGTTGAACTTCTTCATTTCTTTTGAGCAGAATCATAATCACAATGATGAAATCCAAAATGGCTGTTCCCAGAAGTCCAATTAGAGCCTGCAACTCAAAGTATTTCTCAGTGAAAATGTAAAGACCGACATTGGCGATGCCAAACAGTAGCCATGTTGTGAGGCTAACGCCTACCGCTGAGTTGCTGCGAGTGATTTTGAGCAACTGGGAGGTTGTCGCCGTAGGCAGAACAATAGCAGGAATCCATCCTGCTAGATTTGTGATTATGTCCGACATGTAATGAAGATTATGTAACTCTTATTGAAAATTTTTTCAGTGTTCCAAGATTACCATTGAAAGACTGGGCAATTAATTTATCTTTTCTATCTTTCTACTAGATAAATCGATTTTCTGCTCTCAAAAACCCTCTTATTATCAGCATCTTTTCATTATTTAGTACACCCCAAGCATACTGAGCTTTGTTACATTGCTATCAAAATGTATTCATCTGATTTGATTCGTATGCTTGAATAAGCTAAAAGTATTACCGACTAGACTTTTGAATCGTTCTTGGTGTTCGGTTTCTGGGATTGATGAGCCAATAAATGTCCAATCTTCTGTCGAAAATTGCCACTGCTGTTCAGGATGGATCAGCCCGCTATAACCGTAAGCCTGGATTTCTCTGAGCTGGCAGTTGGGTCGCAGCAGATCTTCAGAAAAATACACTTGCAGAAAAACACATTGACACGCAAGTATTTCAGTATGCTTTGGAAAATAAAAACTCAGGTCAATGGAATTCGGATCGAGCTGAGACTGAGTTTCCGCATCGGTAAGCCATGGGCTTAGGTCAACGGTTGCATTAGAGAACTCTGTCCGAAAAAGGACAGCTAGGTGAGCGATCCTACTGGCTAATTTGGGCGTAATCGCCTGACTGCTTGCATTCATAGAGCTTTCTACAGATTAAATTATCTATAATTTTTCTCATTAGAGAAGACTGAAAAAGGCGATTTAGACAGACAATACAGATTCTGCTCGAGAACTCAGGAAAGTCAAACTTACAAAGTAAAAACCCTATAAAAGGGCTCAATTATATTTTAAACTAAGTTTTTATTCACAGCAGAATCCATTAGCATCTAGATGCCATATTGAAAGTCATGCATATTGTATATAATTCCTTATTGAGAGTATATAGCAATAAAGAGGAGCATGCAACACATCTCAAGAGGTTTCCGTGGACGCATCTGCAAAGTAGCTACGAGCGACAGTTCGATAAAAAGTTGCGATCGCTTTTACATATCTCTAGGCTTTTCCAGCACTACCAAACAACCTGAGCTTTTCAGCAATGACCTTTTGCATTGCCTCGGTTACTGCTTTTTGACAATCTAAGAGATCGGTTTGAGCGTCGGCTTTTCCATACTCTCGCCAAAATTGCAGATATTTTTGTCGCACTTCAGTATTGACATTAAACTTGCATACCCCTAGTTCAATTGACTTTTGAATCATTTTGGCTGGTAAACCAGAGGCACCGTGTAGCACCAAGGGGATTTCGAGTTGCTGGCGAATCCTGGCTAGACGCTCAAAATCTAATTGCGGTTCTTGGTAGTATCGACCATGAACATTGCCAATGGTAACAGCTAGAAAATCCACCCCCGATTTCAACACAAACTCTTTTGCCTCTTCAGGGTCTGTCATTTTGGCTTCTCTCTCGGCAACAGTAATTCCATCTTCAGTGCCGCTAATTCTGCCTATTTCAGCTTCCACTGTAGCGCCCTGGGCATGAGCTGAAATAGTCATTTCATGGGTAAAAGCAAGGTTTTCGGGCAAGGAAAGTTTAGAGCCATCCGCTAAAACAGATTGGACTCCTGCTTTTAGAGCAGTCTCAATGATAGTGCGATCGCCACAATGATCTAAGTGAACTGACATCGGAACTTTAGCCGAGTCTGCCGCTTCCAAAAAAAGTGCAATCAAAGGAGAACCACCATACTCCAGTATATGAGGCAGGATTTGGATCATTGCCGGACTATTCTCCGCCTCCGCAGCGTTGACAACTGCCTTAGCACCTTCAAAATTATATAAATTGAAAGCACCAATGGCATAACCATGTTTTTGTGCTGTCCCCAATAGTTCTTTAGTAGAAGTAAGCATTATTTTATTAATGTAGTCGTTCCATTAATTTTGATACTTTCTAAGTTATTCCTTCCAGAATTAGTATCACCCGATTGACTTAATTTATTAGTACAGAAAATTGTTAAAAATTGTCTCCTACCTCATCATCCAACAAATCGGCTGAGGTTCTTAGAAGTCGGTTTTCATAACGGCGATCGCGTCTTCGCCCTTTGGCTTTACCTGCACGTTTGCTACTGCGATTATCTATGACGATTTCGTCAAGGTGCTGGGCATCATTTAAATTATTCCAACCCTTTTGTGGCGTACGCTTACCCATTGTCTGTTTGCGATCAATTATTTGATTACTACATTTTGTTAATTATTGTAAAAAGATTTTGCTTTGGTTGTCTATGAGATTATTTTGATTGGTGTTGGGCAATCATTTTATAATATGGAATTTGTTAATTCGTTATAAAAGCTAAGTATTTATGGCGATCGCCTGTTCAATAATATCTATCGCTTTTTTGGTTCCTCCTGCTCTCTGCATTGCTTGTTGAAGTCTCTGAGCATTTTTTTTATAAGAGTTGTTGTTTAAAACTTTTTGAATTGTTTGGCGAAAATTTAGCGGAGTAGCTTGATTGGGCGATAACTTTTCTCCAGTTCCAGTCCAAACTATCCTGGCAGCAACACCAGGTTGATCGTTCGTGATGGGGATGGCAACCAGAGGAACACCATGACTCAAGGACTCTAGAGTTGTATTCATCCCCGCATGAGTGATAGTCAGGTCGGCTTTTTGTAAGAGTTCTAGCTGGGGAGCATAGCCCACAACGATAGTGTTTGTCCCTTCTGCTGCTTTGGCTAATGATTCTGGATTTAAACCACCACCAAGGGCAATTACTAGCTGTACATCAAGTTCTCTACAAGCTTTGATGATGTTTTCAAAAATGTTCAGTAAACGATTTTGTAGTGTGCCTAAAGAAGCATAGATTAAAGGCTGTCCCGTTAGTTTTTCATAGGGAAAATCGGCAGGTTCTCGACTTTGGGAATTGTTAAAAGAACCAGTGAAGTAAAAATTGGGTGGTAATTGTTTGCGGGGAAATTCAAACTCTGATGGTTGTTGGCTGATTTGAGCTATCTGGGAATAAGTTTCATCGATATTTAAGTATGGTTGCAACCTCCATTGCCGACGATAGCTGTTAATCACTTCGAGTAAAGGTCTTCTGCCAAAACTCATCGCCGCATAACCGACACAATTGCGTAAAATCCCCAATAGAGAGGGATCGTAACTCCAATCTGTAACGCATGGAGGAACTGTAAACTCTTCATTTAAAATAATCGCCGAACAAATACTAACAAAAGGAATCCCAGAATATTCAGCAATTGTTCCCGCTTCACAAGTAGCTTGGTCAACCAATAGTGCTTCAATGTCTTCATTTTTGACAATATCAGGAGCGTAAGCCATTAATATTCTTGCACCATCGGTAATAGCATCAATGGTAAATTGCATAGCACTAATCCCCTTGAGAGAGCCTAGCTTAGCAAATAGCTCTTTTGTATGACCTAAAGGATATTCTGAAGGTGCGATCGCTTTAAATTCTAAACCTGCCGCCTCGGTTTTAGCTCTGGCATCCTCAATGCTGATAATTGCTACTCGATGACCCCTTTGTTTCAGTTCACATCCTAGAGGAAGCATTGGATTGAGATGCCCCGACGAAGGCGGACAGATAAGACCAAAGTAAGTCATTAGTTTTTTTAGGCAACTAGATACTAGGGCTTATTTTAAAAAACTATAAGTAAAACTGCTACTGTCCTAGTCTAAGCATGTCTTGCCAGTTTGCCATTTTCGTTTAGAAAATGTGATCGCACTGCTCGTAATCATTCCAATCTACACCAGCTAAACCAAGAGTCTGATCTTGTTGACTTAGGCGATCGCTCAGATAGCCTCTCTTTCTACCAGTGTTAGATTATTTTGATTCTAGTCAGAGCATCCAGTTTGATCGGATGCAACAGCATAGTGATGTGCCACTAAGACTGGGAAATACAGCCCTACAGATTTTTTCCTAATTCTAGTGGTTACAAATTTATTGCTGCTTCAAAATCATTAAGCTCCACTTAGGCAAATTGATACCCTGTAAAAGCCCATTCCCATCTGCCCCTGGAAAAAAATTGGGGTCAGAATTCCCCGAACCTGTCCATCCTCCGTAGTTTACGTACTGGGAATTAAACACTTCCTTCCAAGAGCTATTAGGTGTATTGGTACTAAACTGATAGTCCCGTCCCTGCCACTCACCATCTGAAATATTAATAGTAATAAGCAGAACATTACCAAGACCATCCCAACGCTTGTAGGCGTAGACACCATTGACATTATCAAAATGTACTAATTGACTATCCTGGTTTGGGTTTCGCATTGCGACATATCGAGTGCGTAAATTGTTGATATCCTTAATCATCAACATATATTGTGCTTCTGAGGAGCTTGCATTGGGTTCCCAAACAAAAGGTATACCAATTGCATCTTTATTTTTTGCGTTATATCCCTCATAGTTATACCAACGCCTCTCCGTCATATATTCAGTTCCCATGAACATCATAGGAATTCCGAAAGCACAAGCGTTTAAAGCCCAAGCTAGTCGCATTTTCATGCGAGAGAATCCGTTTAGTGGTCCACCGACTCTATTGATAGCTGCCACTGCTGATGAAGTATCCTTTACCATCCAAATTTCATCGTGGGAACCCAAGACATATTTGATCGCAGTTTCTGGTCGTCCTTGATAGTTTGTTTCAAATGCATTTCTCAAAGCATCAAAACGACCTCTTCTTTCTGGAGCAATTGCGTCAATCATCCCACTATTAAAAGCTCTTTTATCCCAGCCAGCACTACAACCAATATCGCCGATAATATAGGGGAATGGATTATTGTCATTAACCAAATGCTCGGCAGAAATAAACTTACCGAAACGTCTATTTTCGACAAGCAGCTTACCAATAATTTCTTTTAGAGCATCACGAGGAATTACTCTTGTTGCATCCATACGGATACCATCGATATGATACTCAGAAAAATACATCTGAATAGAATCAAAAATAATGTTTCTGATTTGTGGCCTATCAAAATCAGGATCTTCTCCAAAATCTTTAGATACTACATTTTCACTAGCCCAAGGTGCATTCTCTTTGATGTACCATCCGCTGATAAATTCCTGAGAGAAAGAGGAATTCTTGGGTATTAGCGTCAAATGGTTAACTACTACATCAAAAATGACTGCAAGACCGATCTTGTGAGCCTCATCAACTAGAATTCTTAAGTCTTCTGGAGTACCATAAGCAGACTCAATGGCAAAGAAAAAACTAGGATCGTAACCAGCATTTGTTGCCCCATTCGCCTCGTGAACTGGTAAAAGTTCTATAGCAGTGAAGCCCATAGCACTAATTTTTTTGAGCCTCTGTGCTACAGCAAAACGTTTATCTCCAGCTGTCGTCGCACCTAGAGTAAATTGTTCAAAATCATGGTCGCCTTCAGGTCTAAAAAAAGTTCCCCAGTGAAGCTGATATATGATGTAACGCCGAAAATCTCTGCGCTCAGTGGCATAGTAGCTATCATATTGCCATTCAAATGACTCCCAATCTACAACAAGCGCAATTGCATCATTTACGTCTGGTTCTCGCTGTACTGTATCTCTTGCTATCGGGTCTGCTACAAAATCTGCCTTGCCATCAAGTCCAATAACGAAAAATACATATTCATTATCCTTTGGTGTTGTTGCTGAGTACTTTAGATTTGGGGTGTAGCCATACCAGTACCCTGAATTATCGAGTTGAGTCAGGGGAAATCCCAGTCTTCTTAATTCCTCTTTTCTGTCATCAGAAATAACTTTATCTTTAATAAAATTAAAATTAAAACCGTTGAATGAACCGAGAACAAATACTTCACTCACCTGGGGTAGCCAAAATTTAAAAAACGTTCCTACTATATTTTTTGTGGTGCTATCTCTAACTACTGTTGCTCCTAGACCAGCAAGAGTATGATTAACATTAGACAATTGTGCACGTGATGCAAATACCATAGTTCCTACCGTATAGAATGTGACTAATACGAATGTGGTAAAACTTAAGCAGTAAATTTACGACTTAATAAAGTGTTTATATGCAAAGTACAATAAGCGACATCTTCAAAAAACGAGTGGAAGAGAAGTTTAAGAATTTACAATTCGTGTAGCCATAGAGCAAAATATAGCTGCCTCTACCCAAAATCGAGCTTTAAAAATCATTTTATTATTGTCAGTAAAGCTAGATAATCTAGTGTGAATTTTACGACTGCACTCAGCTTTCTCTCAAAAAGCGATCAATATCTGCTTTGAAGGCTGTCAAACAGCTTTCATCAAGATAAAACATATGACCAGCTTCATAGCATTTGACTTGAATATTATCCTTGAGGGTTGGATCGAGATTCATATGGGATAAGGTGTAGTTGGAGGCAAAGTGGGGAGTGGCTAAATCGTAATAACCCTGGGCAACGAAGACTTCCATAAAGGGATTTTTGGCGATCTCTTTCTGCAAAACTACTATGATTGCAAGTAAAGCTTCGTTTAGCTCGGACGTATTGTTATGTGGAATGGGGGGCAAACATTATAATTGTCATACCTAAAAGCGCTACACCTGAGCCTATAAGGTCCCAAGCTGTGGGACGAATACCATCAACCAACCACAGCCAAAGAAGTGCTACTGAAATATAAACTCCGCCATATGCGGCGTAGACTCTACCACCAGCGGTGGGATGCAATGATAGCAGCCATGCAAAAGTACCTAGACATAGTGCGGCTGGTATCAATAACCCAATAGACTTACCTTCCCGTAACCACAGATATGGCAAGTAACAACCGACTATTTCTGCCAGAGCTGTTAGAAGAAAAAGACCCACAGTTTTAAATACTAGCAAAACACTGCTCCTCGATTTAGTTACACATAACGCTTACCATAGCTGGGTTTCCGCCCAGTTAAACGAAGAGTTCGATCTTGTTAACTTAAGCTCGCTATGTATATGGTGTTTGGTATTGATTAACAGCATCCAGCGACTAACATGATGAGAAAAAGCTGCTTAAATTGATCCTAGATTAGAATAAGTCGTAATCAACTCGATCTGCGGTTGCGCTACCATCAATCAGACTTTGAAAATAGTCAAATAGGGTATCTGTTCCCGTTTCGGGGGTGGCATCAGCGTCGTAGTCTCCTGTTTCGGGATTGAGTACCAACATTGATTCTGTTGCATAGTAAAGACCAATCCTCGCTAACTCAGCCTTAGCAACCAGGGGAGGAAATACCTTAGCGAGTCCGTCCATCAAAGCCGTTGCCCCACTCATTAGTGAAACGGGCAAACTAGTGAATTTTGGTTCGCGACCTAGTATTTTGAAAAGATATTCTCCTTGTTCTAAAGCAGTTAGTGCGGGCCCTGGCCCCCCTATAGGGAGGATTTTATTTTGCAATGCAACGTCTTCGAGACAATCGGTAAGATATTCTGCTAAATCGCGATCGCTTATTGGTTTACAAGCAGTCAACGTACCATCGCCAAAGATCAGAAAAGATTTACCTTTCTTGACCCGATCTACTTGTCCAGAGAGTGACTTAAAGTATGCAGTTGGTCGAACAATTGAATAGGTTAGCCCCGACTCGCTCAAGGCTTTTTCAAATTTTAGCTTGGCGTGTTGGAATACTAAGAGTGGTTTTTGGACGCAGATTGCCGATAATAATACCATCTGCTTTACTCCAGATTCTTGTGCCAAGGATAGAACATCCATATGCGCCTGATAGTCGATCGCCCAAGCATCATCTGGTTCACCCGTCCGAGATGCCAGGCACGAAACCACTCCATCAAACTGGCGATCGCGGAAAACTTGTTCGGTAAGAAATGTAGAGTCCGTAACGTCACCAAAGATTACTTCTGCACCTTGCAAAAGACTGGCAGTTTTCTCTTGTGTTAACTTGCCACCACTACCAGCTTTAGATCTGGCAATACAGACAACTTGATGACCGCGCCCTACTAACGCAGCAACCGTAGCACGACCGATTGACCCCGTGCCTCCTAGCATTAGAATGCATTTTGTCCTGGGATTGCTAGAATCGGTCATATTGGTCGAATCGTATCCACGGTCTTGCATTAGTAGCTCCTAACTATGCGCTCTTGAAAAAGATTTTTTGATATTCGCTTAACATAAAATAGTATCAAAAAACTTTCAGTATGCTGCGCAGGATTCTTTTTACATTTACTATAAGCACTCGTTTTAACAAACTAGAAATAGTTTAGCAATCTGTATACTTTACTTTATTTAACAAAGAAAAATAAGTGAGAAAAAATAACGCAAATCTAATGGTTTCGAGCTATGATCTATGTGGCTCTAGGGACTACAGTGCCAAAAATATTTTCAGTCGCTAAAACCCCTATGTTTTCGTAACGATATTTTCTTATTGACAATAGACTCGCTGCAGAACTGAATTTTTTAACAAACTGTTATATGTCATAAGGTAACAGGGAAGCTTGGTGAATTTGACAAATCAAGGATTTTATACAAGTACAATATATTGTTTGGCGGACTAGAAATGATTGCTGGCTGACAAATTGCTCACTGAAGCAGTAATTAATCTATGAGCAATGAGTACATAATCTGCGTAAACGCCGCAGGATGCGAAGCATTCCTTTAGAGACAACATTAGTTTTTGATACGTGCTGCTTAAGGTCAGTTATTATTGCTCCAAAACCAAACTTCTTTTGCACCTAATCGTTCATACTTTTCAAGTCTTGAGTACCACCACTACCAAAGACTATACAATTTGTAGCAAGCATTTATGCCTCTCAAATTAAGTTGTCACCAGTCATCTTCGACTATTAAGCAACGTTGCTGGTGTTGCGCCAAATTACGGGAAAGACAGCAGGGTCGGTATAGTCTGGTGAGCTATCTGCTAGGGTACGACAGTGACGATCTAAATAATGATGGATCTGCTTGCCATTATGCCAAAAAGGTCGATAGCGATTGTCGCCATCTTGCACATTTAAAATAACGGCTCGACGCATCATATTGCTACGGTTTTGGTAACTACCATGAACTAAAGATGAACAATGAAAGCTGATCTGACCTTTCTTCAGCACACAGGGAACTTGCCGAA
>JBCCNG010000111.1:0-9714 GCA_039025955.1 Cyanobacteria bacterium P01_C01_bin.72
CCTAATGACATCTGACTATAGGCTGGGGGAGAAACAGCCAAAGTACGTTCAATTGTCTGTCCCATACGTTCACTGGCAAGACTGAGGCGAACTCCAGGGTTGTTCACTTTTCCTCCTGGGGCGATCGTGATTTCCTGTACCGCATTGTCTGTATAGGCTGTGAGTTCTAATTCACCTACTTTTCGAGGACTAACCGAACCATCTTGCCGCACAAAAATACTGCCCTGTTGAACTTCCCCCGCTTCGTTGACTATTTCTAGTAAATCCCCCTGAACTCGGAGACGATCTATAGCACCGCGATCAGTTCTTACTAGCAGCATTCCTTCCATACCGAGATGAATTACCGCCGCCGACCCGGCGATGATTACAATTAAGCCCAAGTGAGTTAGGGCAAAACCCACCTTTCTCGCCCCACGCCAGGGATAGCGAGATAGCGCCGAGATACCCAGATTAACGGCCAGCATAAACATTAACGCTCCAAACCAAGGGCTTTTATACACCTCCTGCTGCACCGTAGTTGAACCAACTTGAGATTCATAAAAAGTTGCCCAGATTAAAATGCCAATAATGATAGTTAATAGTGGTACTGCTAGTCTGATTGATCCTAAAAAGCGAAAGCTACGCTCCAACATATATTAATAGTTAGTAGTTTGATTCTTAATTATTTTTTTTGATCTG
This sequence comes from Cyanobacteria bacterium P01_C01_bin.72, assembly GCA_039025955.1. Taxonomy (GTDB): domain Bacteria; phylum Cyanobacteriota; class Cyanobacteriia; order Cyanobacteriales; family Xenococcaceae; genus Waterburya. The sequence goes on from JBCCNG010000111.1 coordinate 679, forward strand.
ATTGACCTAATAAATGCCAGACAAAAATCCCAGAAATTTTCTAAGTTTTAGCCGTACTTTCAACAGACACTTAATTGACATTAATTATCAATAACCAATGATAAATTGACAATTTGCCTGCTGTTTATATTTTCTAGATCTAGCCAATATTAGTTCTTTCCAAACCCCAACAAACAGTAACAATTGCTACAAAAATAAGAAAAAATTCTCTATTTTGTCAATTAATAATCTTTACTTAATAAACATTTCGCTTTTAAGCGGATTTTGTTTGTCAGCCCAAAAAGCTTGATATATATAGCTTTTGGTTTTCATTTTTCAATAAACAAATCTGGAGTATGCAAAAAGAGCATTGTTTTAATTCGATAATCAAAATATTATTTATTAATCGTATATTTAACTACAAAAACTTGTTCGTGGCTATTTTATATATCTAAGGATGTAAATATTTAGTTTGTGATTACCTGGTAATTCACTGGGTTTCAAAAGTTTAAATTAAAAGTCATAGAAATGAGCTATAACTATCATGATAGCAATAGTAAACTACAGTTTATTTGTGCGAAGGGATTGTTATCTCAACCAAGTAATTTATTGACAAGTTTAGAGCCAAGAAAATAAACAATGCCTTTACAAGTAGAAGTATTAGAGCAGAGTTTTGAATCAATCAAACCTCGCGCTAATGAATTTGTTGACAGTTTTTATCAAAATTTATTTACGGCTAATCCCGAAGCGAAACCACTGTTTGAGCATACAAACATGGCATCTCAGAAAAAGATGCTTTTGAACTCTCTCGTGATGGTAGTGGAGAATCTCCGTAACCCCGATGTATTGGATAAGTCTTTACGGGGACTGGGAGCGCGTCATGTAAAGTATGGTGCGTTGCCTGCTCACTATCCCTTAGTGGGAGGAGCTTTACTAACCACTTTTGAGCAGTATTTAGGCGACCAGTGGAACCCTGACGTTAAAGGAGCTTGGGCTGATGCTTATGGAGCAATCAGCGAAATCATGCTTGATGGAGCAGACTATTCAGAAGCCGATATAGCTTTAACTCCCGAAACTGAAGCAGAGGAAGCAGGTTTGCAGGTAGAACTTTTAGAAACTAGTTTTGAAGAGATTAAACCCCAAGCAAACGAGTTTGTTGACAGTTTTTATCAAAATTTGTTTACGGCTAACCCCGAAGCTAAACCCTTGTTTGAGCATACGAATATGGCATCTCAGAAAAAGATGCTTTTGAACTCTTTAGTGATGGTAGTGGAGAATCTCCGTAAACCTGATGTGTTGGATAAAGCTTTACGAGGACTAGGGGCGCGTCATGTAAAGTATGGTGCGTTGCCTGCTCACTATCCCTTAGTGGGAGGAGCTTTGCTAACCACTTTTGAGCAGTATTTGGGCGATAAATGGACTCCTAACGTTAAAGAGGCATGGACTGGTGCTTATGGGGCAATTAGTGAGATTATGCTTGATGGAGCAGATTATGCTCAAGAGGAAGTTGCCCTGAAGCCTGAGCCTAGCAATACGGAAATAGCTCCTCCTGTAACTCAGTCTCTAACTAGTGCAGATTCTACCTCCTCAGAAGTGAATTCTAGTAATGCCTCTGTAGCGGTGGCTAGTCCAGAGGTCATGAATCTGGAGGCAACAGATGATCTTGCTCATGACTCTGGGAAAGCTACTGTTGCTGCTTTCGCAGGTGGCGGTATTTTAGGCATCATTGCCACTATCTTGGTGATGTTGGTTTAGATAATAATGGCAAGAAATACAGGGCGGGGTTTTCGACCGTCGGCTTTATTCAGTTCTAAATTTGCGATTATTGCCTCGATGATAATTCTTTTGCTGTGGCTTGGTTCTGCCTTTGCCTTGGACAGTAAAAGTGTGTTCTTACCAGGAGAAACCTCCAATGGTCACGTTTTGTTCGAGGCTTCTTGTCAGTCCTGTCACGAGGGCTTTAAGCGAGTCAGCAACGAGACCTGTAACCGCTGCCACGAGGCGGAGATGGCAAAAGATGTTCATGGTGCAAAGAAGTTTCGCGATCCTCGCTGGGCGGAATTGCGCAAGAACATCGATGTTTTAAGCTGTACTGCCTGTCATCGAGAGCATGAACATATGTTTGGTCGGGGCGTAAATTTGCAGCCAGAACTATGTATGTCTTGTCACCAGGGGGTAATTGAAGGGGATTTGGCAAGCCACAATGGTTTTGAGGCTGACGGATGCTGGACTGCCGGATGTCATAATTTCCACGACCACCGTTCTATATCTACTGGCTTTATTCGCCAGAATCTCGATCAACCCTGGATGTTACCCAAACCTGCATTGCCCGACCGAGTGGTGACCAATAAGCTCGAAACTGCTCCTAAACCAGACTTGAGCCAGGAATTTTTGGGAGGCAAGGCGTGAGAAGTAAAAAGTTAGAAGTAAAAATTAAAAAATACAGACTGACTGTTATTTACTTCTGTTTGTTTTTTGTCCTATCTTGGTTTATCCCCAGTGCGGCACTAGCTAACAGGATTGATCAGGCTCAATTGACGCAGATCGAGCAGCAGTGGCAAACCAGCGCCCATGCCTTAGCGGAAGTTAACTGTTCTAGCTGTCATCAAAACGAAGAGACGAAGAAGTTTGTGGTCAAGCCCACCGAAGAAAGCTGTAAAAGCTGTCATGAAAACAGCGTTGATACTTTTCTTTTAGGGAAACACGGCATTCGTACCTTAGAGGGTTTGTCTCCTTTGATTCCAGCAATGGCTCATGTGCCGATGAAGAATGCTGCCGAGCAGGCGTTGAGCTGTAATACCTGCCATAACGTTCATACCGTCAACACCTATGAGGCATCAGTTGATTCTTGTCTCACCTGCCACGCCGACAACCATTCTCTGAACTACAAAAATTCCCCCCACGCCCAGATCTTCCGCGAGGTTGGTACTCTGCCCCGTCCCAGTAGGGACACGGTTACTTGTGCCACCTGCCACTTACCGAGGTCAGTTTCTGGGGATGAGGTGCTGGTTAACCACAATAACACCTATACACTCAAGCCACGCGATCGCATGGTAAAGGAAGTCTGTATGAACTGCCATGGTTTAGAACACAGCTTTAACAGTATTTTCGATGATGAACTAGTCGAAGCCAATTTTGCTCGTCCTCCTACTCAAAAATTGCCCACCTTTCAACTGGTGCGCGATCTAGAAAAGAAAAGGTCGAGTAAGGGGAATTAATTATCTCCACCATACTCAACCGTCAATATCCAAAACTATCCTAACAATGAACAACGCAATTCAACGATTCAGCACTAAAACAATTGGCTTAATTGCCCTAGCTATTACTATCTGCTTCACGGCTATCGCCTGCGGTGGCGGCGGTTCAACCCAAGCAGAAGTGGGAATTTCTCCTGAAGTAGCTGTAGACTACGTACACACCGTCTTGCTAGCAGATCGGACTGCCTATACCAAACATGTGGTTAGTAGACTCAAAAAGCTTGAAGGAAAAGACAAGCCTAATGGAGTAATTACAGCCGAAGCAACCGAAGGCTGGGAAGAAACAGGAGGTGTCCCTCTACCCGCTCAAATGTTCCGTTTAGGTTCAGAAGTTGCAGCCGAAACTGCTGATAAAAAAGGTATTGGCTTTACCTACAACCTAATTTCTACCTGGAATATCAACGATAGCCACTCCCCCAAATCAGAATTTGAGAAAAAGGCGATGGAAGCGGTTAACGAAACTGGTGAGCCTTACAAAGAGTATCAGGAAATTGGCGGTCAAAAATATTTCTCTGCTCTCTACCCTGACAAAGCCGTAAGCGAAGCCTGCGTTTCTTGCCATAACACTCATCCTGTTCACCTAGAGCGTTATCCCGACAAAATATTTGAAATGGATGATGTCATGGGCGGGATCATTATCAACCTCCCTATCGAAGAGACCTAAATTTCTTAGCTATTAGCTATTAATCAGTTCTCTAGTTCTAAGTGGACAATAAATCTCTGTAATTTATTTATAGGTATATTACTTGTCCACTTGGAAATTCAATATTTAATTATCGATTTCCAATCATAAATGCTCAATGCTTAATGTTGAATGATAAATGAAGCCCAAGTTTTCGACTTTAATTATTCTTACTTTAATCTCTGCTGTAATTCTGATTCCTTTTGCCGTAAGTCCAATTTATATTCCCATTCTACGAGAGCAAGCCTTTGGTGTTCTCCATTTTTTACAAGCTAATCTTTATAAGCAAATTACTGGTTATGTCTCACTGGTTTTTGTCATTTTAGAGATGGTGTTAACCGCCCGAAAAAGAGGTCGAGGTTGGAAATTTAAGCTGTCTGTACCAGGCTCAATGCAACTGTGGCGCAAGCTGCATGTTTTTTTGGGAGTTGCTTTACTGGCGATCGTTTTAATTCATACAATTGGCGTAGCGGGAATCAACTTCAACGCTATATTTCTCTGGGTCTTTTTTGGCGTGAGTATTTCTGCCTTGGTGGGAGTAGTTGCGGAAACTGGCGTCATCGAGTCATCTCAAAAACGCTTTTTACCGATGCTAAAAACTGTGACCCCTGACGGGAAAAAAGTTCCTGGACTCTCTAAAGGTGTAATCATACGCAATATGAGATCTATCTGGTTGAATACTCATATTATTTTAGTCGGCATCTTTTTTGTCATGCTGGCATTCCATATATTTTTAGCTTATTATTATCAATAAAAATAGCCAACTAACACATGTATTTTAGGGTAGTGTCTCTTTAGCTTTTGCGCTTAATGTTAATTGGAACAACGCAGCAAAGGATTTCAATTAATAACTTTTAAACCAACCTTATATTAAGCAATAAGTAACAAATAATGAAGCAATAAGCAATAGAAGCAATTGTGATGTTTTCTGCTAACTTTTGGCGATCGCATTTCTACTTGTATCTAACTCTTGTATGATAAAAATGCACTTGCACAATACACGCAGGAGGTAAGCAGATTTAAAATTTCCTTAACTTGTCACAGTTGCCTAATTACTAAACTAATGCTGGAGGGGGCAAAAAAACCAGAAGCTTATCTGGGAGGAGAGCGGAGAACTATGCTTTTATGAAAGCTTGACCTGTATGAAGAATCTAGCCCAGAAATCCAAAATAATGATTGCTAACACTACTCATTTTCAATACCGTAACTACAAAGCAGCAAATAAACTCTAAAAAGAAGATAATAAAATTGCTAAATGTTTAATGTTAAATGCTAAATGTTTAATGTTAAATAGCAACTGTTAAACAGCATGACATTATTTCAGCCAGATATAGTTCTGCAAAAGCTTCAAGAGAAACACGAATTTAAACAGGCAGAATTAAGCAGGCTCAAACTAGAGACGGCTAATATTGATGAAGCGATCTTCATCGGCTGCTATCTGCGCGGGGCAATTTTTAGTAGTCTTTCAAGTAAAAGAGCTAATTTCAAAAATACCAATTTATCTTTTGCCAAAATTAATCAGGTTGATTTAGAACAGGCGAACTTAGAAAGAACCGAATTTAATAGTGCAGTTTTATCTCAAGTTACTTTAGATGATGTTAATGCGTATAAAGCTAGATTTTTTGGCACTAAATTTAACAATATCCAGGGTGTAAGAGCCAATCTGACCTACGCCGACTTAAGGGAGGCTTCAGGAGAAAATATTGATTTTAATTGTGCTAATTTCAATCAGGCTTTTTTAAGCAAAACACAATTTATTCAGCTTAATCTATCTAGAGCCACTGTAACTAATTGTAGTTGGCAAAAAGCAAAAATTAGCAGCTCTAGCTGGCAAAAAGCAAACTTACAAAATACAAATCTGAGCAATTCAATAGTGGAGCAGGCTAATTTCAATGATGCTAGCCTAGTCAATACTAAATTTATCTCAACCAGCTTAAACGCAGTTGACTTCACAGCAGCCGAATTAATTGAAACCAACTTTAGTCATGCTCAACTAACAGCAGTAAACTTTACTGATAGTATCTTGCTTTCTGCGAATTTAGAGGGGGCAAAGCTGACTGATATTGACCTCAGCTATGCAAATTTACAAGATGCTAACTGTGAACAAACAACCTGGAAAAACGTTATTTTTAACAACTGTAATGTAAATGGTGCAGTATTTTCCCAAGCTGAGGGATTAACCGATGAACAATGCCAATGGCTCAAGCAAAACGGCGCTCTTAATGTTCCTTAGACTGCTCAAATTAAAGCAGAAAAATTAGTACTGAAATATAAAATGAAATTTTTTACTATTACTAGGCTCTTTTACGCAGCCGACGCTCTGTTACCTTAGAACAATCAACTTTGGCGATCGCTTTTCTTAAGGGCATAATGCGAGTCCGACCGTCAAAGGAATTCACCTGATAAACTTTGTGCTGATTAAGATCAAGAGCCGTCATCCAACCGCTATTATGGTGATATGCTCCAGTTTCAATACCCAACCAGCCCTTACCTGCGGCAATTTGCCCTGCTTTAACTCCTGGTAAAGTGAAGGTAATAGTATGTCCTGTAACAATAATCTTGTTTTTAAAGACGGCTTTATCGCTGCTGTGAAAATCTTCGCGAATCCAACAAAACTGCTCTGCATCCTGCTGTTCTAAAGGCATTCTCGGATCAACTCCTGCATGAACTAGCCAGTAATCTCCTAGATCGTGGTATAGGGGCAGTTCTTTAAGCCAATCAATGTGTTCTTGAGGAATTTTACTGTCGTAGCTATCTACCGTGGCATGACCACCACTGTAGAGCCAACTTTGATAAAGTTCTACTGATACTTCTCCCGTGCCCACTACATCCAGCAGCATTTCTTCATGATTGCCTCTTAAACAATTATATTTATTCCTAATCACCAAATCGACTACCTGGGCGCTTTTAGGACCGCGATCAATCAAGTCTCCCAAAAAATAAACTTGATCTTCACCTGTGGGTGAAACTGCGTCTAGGAGGGCAATTAAAGTGTCATAGTGTCCGTGTACGTCACCAATCACAATGCGGCGATTTTTACTCATGCTGGCTGTTTTGACAATGTGCATTTATTGACAATTGATTTTTACTACGGAACGGTTTTACCGATAATAAAAGTAAATTGTTAACTTACTAGTAAGTATTCCCATTTAATTTAAGATGATGTACATACAGGTTAAATGAGCTAAAAACCCCTTGTTTTTTATAATTTAGCTAATTTCCCCCCATTCCCACCAACGCATCCAAGTACAAAAGGATTATGACGAATCAAGTAGTCTCTTGCGGCACAACTGCCAAGATAAAAATTCTGCAACAGCCTTCTAGTTCTGAGTGGCTTAAAATGGCGATCGCTAATCTAGATACTATTTTGCTCGATCATTCTCATTGTGAGCGCAAAGCAGCAGGATCGGCACTCAACTTGATGTTTCGCTATCCCGCTCATCAAAAGCTAGTCTACCAGCTAACGGCGATCGCTCAAGAAGAATTATCCCATTTTGATCAGGTAAATCAATGGCTGGCACGACGAAATATACCTCTAGCAGCGTTAAATTCTCCTCCCTATTTTTCTCGCCTGAAATCTCAGGTGCGTCATTCTGAACCTGAGCGTCTAATCGATTTGATGTTGGTCTCTGCCATTATCGAAGCCCGTTCCCATGAAAGACTGGGTTTGCTGGGAGAATACTGTCCCGATCCTGAACTAGGTAAGTTTTATCGTAGCTTAATGGCATCGGAAGCGCGACACTACGGTATCTACTGGATCTTAGCTAAAGAATACAGCGATCGCTCCACTATCGAAAGCCGTTTAACCGAGTTGGCTGAATATGAAAGCAGTGTTTTAGCCACGATGCACCACGAACCAAGGGTTCATAGTTGACATTGGACATTGGACATTGAACATTTATCATTGAACATTAATCAAAGCTAAGGTCGGCAGTAAATCTATGGACAAACTGTATCAGGGCTTTCGGGTTAGAGATTGGCAGCCAGCAGATAGGTCAACCGCAGCAGGGGTGATTAAAACAGTGCTGGAGGAATACAGCTTGCCCTGGCAACCGGAACTGGCAGATCGAGATGTAATTGCGGTAGAACAGGCTTATTTAGATGTTGGGGGCGAGTTTTGGGTGGTCGAACAAGAAGAAACTATTGTGGGTACAGCAGCCTACCAGCCGATCACCAGAGGAAAAAATGCCGTAGAGATTCGCAAAATGTACCTTTTGCCCCAGGTACGAGGCTATGGTTTGGGTAAATATTTGTTGACAGAATTAGAAAAAGCGATCGCCACTAAAGATTATCAAGAAATTTGGATCGAAACCGCATCTATTCTCAAAGAGGCAGTAGAATTATACCGACGCAATGGCTACGAACCCGCCGAAGGCGTAGAAACTGCCAGATGCGACTTAGTTTATCTCAAGCGGCTAGACCATTAAACAAATATTGCAATAGATATCAACACAGATATATGTTTTTACTTGCTGGGGACATTGGCGGCACCAAAACGATTTTGCGTCTGGTGGAGGTGACGGAAGTTACTCTTACGGAGAAGACTTTTAAGACTGTGAAGGAAGCTCAGTACATAAGTGCTAACTTTCCCGATTTAGTGCCAATCGTGCAGGAGTTTCTGGCGCAAGACGAATATATTAAGCCTCAGTTAGCCTGTTTTGCGATCGCTGGTCCCGTAGTTAACAATACCTGTAACCTGACTAATCTTAATTGGGTACTAGATACTCAGCGCCTAGAATTGGAGCTAGAAATTCCCAAAATTAGTTTACTGAATGATTTTGCCGCCAATAGCTTTGGTATTTTAGGTCTAAAAGACTTTGATGTTCATACTCTACAGCCAGGAGAAGCCAGAGAAGATTCACCTATTGCTGTTATTGGTGCAGGGACAGGTTTAGGGGAGGCGTTTCTTGTTCCTCAAGGTAAGAAATATCAGATTTTTGCCAGCGAAGGGGGACACACAGATTTTGCCCCTCGTAACGATTTGGAAATGGATCTATTGAAATATTTGCGTCAAAAGTTGGCAGTTGAACATATCTCTGTTGAGCGAGTTGTTTCAGGTCAAGGAATCACCTCAATTTATCAGTTTCTCCGAGATAGCAGTTACGCCGAGGAATCGCC
>JBCCNG010000112.1:0-9707 GCA_039025955.1 Cyanobacteria bacterium P01_C01_bin.72
AAGGATATGTTATGCCCTTGTGGGACACCCAATGCGACAAAGGCGCTTAGTCCACAGTCCTTCGGACAAGCGCGCAATGCGCTTGAGGGCTATTGCCCTCGTGGATACCGCTTCGCATATTCGCCGCATGTAGTGCAAGCCTCTTCGCATATAGGTAGTAGATATCAAGCATCATCTATTTCTTGATTAGCTGTACTCAATTTGCTCAATTTACAAAACTCCAGTTTTCTATATGGACTAGGTTTAGACCACGAATTGGGAACAGGTTTGATTGTTTGTTTGTACTTTTAAAGTATAAAAAAGCGATCGCTGAATATCTAAGCCAAATATCTAAAATGTGCTTGATCAACAGTCAGAAATGCAATTCATAGTTAGCTTCAGTATAAGCAGTAAAAAACTGATTGGGAGACTTTGCTTTACCCTTAAATAAGTTATGCCAGAATTTTTATGGCAGAATTGTATGTGTAACATTGGCAAATACTTAAAATAAAAAGCGTGGATTTAGAAATTGCCCTGGAGTTCGTCAATCAAGTTTTAAAAAATGAAGTTAATCGAGACCTGAGACCTCCTGAGATAACTGTTTTTTGTGGTACTTGGCAGGGGATCACCTATGAACAAATGGCAGAATCATCAGCATATAGCGCTAATTATTTAATGCGGGATGTTGCGCCTAAATTTTGGAAATTATTATCAACAGTTTTTGCCGAAAATATTGGTAAAAGTAATCTTAAAATTCAGCTACGTAAACTTTATGATTTGCCACAAGGGGAACTTGAAATATTAAATAATCTGGAGTGGAAGAGACAAAATACGCGAGAAAGTTGGCAAAGTGCGGTTACTACTGCATCAGTTTTTTATGGGCGAGAAGTTGAACTGGAGACTGTATCTCAGTGGGTAACTGAAGATAGTTGCCAGCTAATAAAAATATGGGGTTTGAGCGGGACGGGAAAAACTCTCCTGATGAAAAAAATTGGCGAGCAGCTTCAGCAAAATTATGAGCTAGTTTTTTGGCGATCGCTGGTTACAGCCCCGAAGCTAGATGACTTTGCCGCAGATATACTGCTAAGGATGGGAATCATGAGCAAGAGTAGCTTGTCTCCCTTATCACGGCTAATGGAGCAAATGCGATCGCGTTCCTGTCTAATTATGTTAGACGGGCTAGAATCAATCCTGCAAGCTGAAACTTTAAACGGTCAATATAGACATAATTATGATGATTACCGTAACTTTTTTCAGCTAATCGGCAATAGTTCTCACCCAAGCTGCGTAATTGTCACGAGTTTGGAAAATTTTGGAGCTACCCTGGCTGATAGCAGCGAGGCAGTTCGCGAGTTTCAGCTAGGGGGTTTAGGGACTGCTGCGGCACAAAATATATTTAACATCAACCAGATTGGCGCAACTTCCGTAACTGCCAAGGACTTGATTGACTACTATCAGGGAAATCCCGCTATTTTGAACTTCGTAGCCCAAATAATCTCCAAGCTGTTTAACGGTAATCTGGAAGAGTTCACCACTCAACAGTCTTTAGTTTTTGGCGAGATCAATCAATTGCTCAACAAGTCTTTTACTCGCCTTTCCACTTTGGAAACTGAAATTCTCTACTGGTTAGCCAGTGAGTCTAAGCCGATCTCCCTCTCCGAAATTCAAACTGGAATTCCCCTCTCAATTTATCCCCAAGAACTAATTGAAGCTTTAGAATCATTAAATCAGCGATCGCTTATTGCAGTTACTCAGGTTGAGCAGCGTTCTGTATTTGACCTATCTCCCATGGTACGGGAATTTGTCATTAATCAGTTTATTACTCAAATTAGCTCTAATTTCTCCCTGGCAAATCGACAAAACATACCCTTAGCTCAAGAAACAATTGAATTGGGTAATATTAGCCAGACCAGCCACCTGAGTCAGTGGCTAGAAAATCGTTTTGAACCAGAATGGCAGCCTATAGAAACATTGTTTACCGCTTCAGAGCGTTCTCCTACTCGCTTACGGAGTGCCTTTAGTCTGAGGGGTGCAGCAATAGTCCGATTCAAGCAAATTGCCCTAGAAACGGCAGAATCAAAGTCAATACTGTTAGTCATTGCTATTAGTGAGCTAGAAGCAAGATTCAAGATCTGCGTTCAAGTGCAGCCATCCTTGCAGGCTCAAACCTTACCAGAACAGCTCGAATTAAGACTACAAAATCCAGCCGATACAGTTCTTGCCTCTATTTCCACCCAGGCTGGAAATCACTTTATTCAACTACCGTACTTTAGAGGGGCTAAAAACGAGGAGTTTACAATTGAAATTGTTCTCCAGAGCAGCAGCTATCGGGAAAAGTTTTTGATCTGAGTCAAAATGTTCAATTTCTCATCTTAACAATTGCCTTTATTATGCTCTCTAGGGTTGAACCTTTCACTTATTCGACTACATTATTATAGGGAGATTTTATAGTCATTGTTTAAAAATGGTAAACGAATGGTAAACAAATCCACTATAGTTGGTGTTCTGCGGCACAATTTAGCAACTAAGCCAAATCAAACTGCCTATACCTTTCTTGCCGACGGAGAGAACGAAAACCGAAGCTGCACCTATCACGAATTAGATCTTCAGGCACGAGCGATCGCCGTTCAGTTACTCAAGCAGGTTCGACCAGGTGATCGCGCTCTGCTGGTTTATCCCTATGCTTCTGGTCTGGAGTTTATCGCGGCTTTCATGGGCTGCTTATATGCTGGGGTGATTGCCGTTACCGACTATCCGCGCCAACATATTAAATCACTGAGTCAATATCAAGCTCGCATCGTTGATTGTCAAGCGGCAATTGCCTTGACTACTCAAGAATTTGCCTCGCGTCTCAAGGGTCAACTCCTAGCCCACCCCACTATGGCACTCAAGCTCAAGGCTCTACCCTGGATTGCTAGCAACACCGTGGATCTCAGTTCAGCAGATCAATGGCAAATGCCTGAGATTGACGCGGACACTCTCGCTTTTTTGCAATATACTTCTGGTTCAACAGGGCAGCCCAAAGGGGTAATGGTAACCCATGGAAACGTGCTGCACAATTCTCAGGTAATCTACCAATCCTTTGGTCATCATCCCCAAAGTAAGATTTTGATGTGGCTGCCAATGTTTCATGATATGGGGCTAATTGGCGGCGTAATGCAGCCTTTGTTTGCGGGACTATCTGCGGTGTTGATGTCTCCCATAGCTTTGGCGCAAAAACCCTTTTTATGGCTTCAGGCACTATCTAAATACAAAATTACTACCAGCGGTGGTCCTAACTTTGCCTATGATTTGCTCTGCCAGAAAATAACCCCAGAACAAAGAGCTAGTTTAGATCTGAGCCACTGGCAGGTAGCGTTTACGGGCGCAGAACCAGTACGGGCGGCAACTCTAGAGAAATTTAGCGAACTATATGCGCCATGCGGCTTTAGAAAAGAAGCATTCTACCCCTGCTATGGTATGGCGGAAGCGACATTGTTTATTACGGGAGTAGATGCAGGGAAATATCCCACCGTTACTTATCTGGATAAAAAAGCCTTAACCGCAGACGAAGTTGTTGTTGTTACCTCAGAACATCCTGACTCCAAAGCTGTCGTTAGCTGTGGTCATCCCTGGCTAGGAGATGAGGTCATAATTGTTAATCCTGAAACCAAGATTGAATGTACAGGAGACCGCGTAGGCGAAATTTGGGCAGCAGGAGCAGGTATTGGTCAGGGATATTATCAAAAAGCAGCACAAACAGAAGAGACTTTTCAGGCTCGACTAGCCAACAATCCCGCTAAAGCTTACCTGCGCACGGGAGACTTAGGCTTTATCAAAGACGGTGAGCTGTATATTACGGGACGAATCAAGGACATGATGATTCTCTGGGGACGTAATCACTATCCGCAACACATCGAAGAAACAGTTGCCGACTGTCATCCTGCTTTACGCCCTAATCACGGTGCGGCTTTTAGTATTGATGTCGGTGGCGAAGAACAGCTCGTAATTGCCCATGAGGTCAATCGTACCGCCCTGCGACAGCTAAACGCAGCCGAGGTAATTGGGGCAATTCGTCTCAGCGTAGGGGAACAAAATATGGCAAATGTCTTTGCCGTAGCCTTACTAAAAACGGGCAGTATTCCCAAAACCTCTAGCGGCAAGATTCAAAGAAGTGCCTGTCAGAGTATGTTTCTCGACGGTAGCCTCAACACGGTGGCACAGTGGCAGCAGTCAGAAATACCCGAAACCGATATTACCGATTTGGCGGGGCAATTTTATAGTGATTAGTTTATGGTGATTAGATTTAGTAACTAGCCACAGGTGGTTTAGGGAATGCTGATCTTAGAGGGACTGCTAACTGTGTCTTTCGTTAACTTATCATTGATCGACTGTTGCCAAATTGCTACTAAATTCTGAATCGCCTGCTCCCAACTGTACTGTTTAACCGAACCGCTCGCGCGATCGCCCATTGACGTTCTTAAGCTCTGGTCTTCTATCAATAACTTTAGCTTCTGGTTAAAGTCTTGGCGATCGCCTGGATGATATAAAAAGCCATTCTGACCAGGCTCTATGTTTTCAATAACTCCGCCAGAATTGGGAGCAAGTACAGGAATTCCTGCGGCAAAAGCCTCTAGAATTGTTAATCCTCTAGTTTCTTTTTCCGAGGTGGTGACATGAAGGTCGCAGTTGCTCAATAGGGCTGGCACGTCTTCTGGAGATACTCTACCCAGGAGGTGAAGATTGGGACATAGTTTACTCAACCGCTGCTTAATTTCCTCTTGCATCGGACCATCTCCTGCCACAATTATGGCAACCTGAGTGAAATCTATTGATGCGGCTTCTAAAGCATCGAGACTAAAATCCCAGCCTTTATCGGGATACAAACGTCCTAAGAAGACAATTTTTACTAAGGAATCAACTTTGTCTAAGCCGTATCGAGTCTGGAAGAAGTTGGGCTGGCGTAAATCAGCGGTAAAGCGCTCTTGATCAAAACCTACCAGGCTCTCATATCGAGCATTTTTGATTCCCAACTCAACTACCTTAGGATAAGTGACCTTGCTGGTAACTAAGGTTAAATCATAGCGGTTGTAGACCCAGACAATTAATTTTTGCAGCAAGAATTTGATCACCGCCAAGATTGGTTTCGGCAGTGGAAAATAGTCGCCCAAGTAATCCAAAAAGTTAGTTCTAAAAAAGCCGATACAGGGAATTTTCGCCTGTTTCGCATAGTCCAAACCAGCAATACGCCAAAAGCCAACATACAGTCTTTCTGGTTCATCAACATGAATAACCTCGGGCTGAAATTGCCTTAATTCTGCCAACAGCGTTTGGTAAGAACTTCTGGTAACATTAGGTTCGCACTCCAAACCGACAAAAGAATCGCTAGGCAAATTAACTATTTTGACTCCAGGTAAAATGTTGCCCGTGTATTCCCGCCAGTTGGGATAATCTGCTTCCAAACCACTATAATCTGGACAAAACAACACAACCTCATGACCCCATTGACTTAGCCGAATTAACCTTTGTAAGCCACTAACCGTAACTCCATCGATTAGGGGTAGAAAACCTGACGTAATAATGGCTACTTTCATTCACGATCACAATTTAGCAAGACGCACCTAGCATACACGATATATCGAAAAATTTGGCGCAAACCTGGCGCGAATTTAATTATCCTAATACCTACATACAGTGCCTATCCATTTCTATAGTAATGAACAGTAACATTGTTCTGTGTATACCAACTAGTTTCAAAAATAGACAAGAACTTGCTGCTGCTTTAGAAAATAAGCACGGTGTCGAGTATGTATTGATGGGTCGAATATTTCGCTCAACTGTTAGTAGTGATAGTTGTGAAATTGAGATTATCAGAAATAGAGATCGCTTTTCTAGTATGACATCAAGCCTGGCAGATGATTTTGAATTGGCAGGACAAGATAAACTCGATTTTGCTACCCTACAACAAATTCATAATTGTCCACAGATTATTTATTTAACTTCTACTGATTCTGACTACGCTGGCTGTTTACGAATTGCCAATTTAGCCCGCGTCTTACTTCAGGTAGGAGGAATTGCCATCAAGGTTGAATCTTCAGGATTAGCTCATAGCGGAGAGAAATGGTTAACTAACTGCGACTCGCACGATGTCTTTGATATTTATTCCCTCTATGTTGTTTTAGTTGAGGGGAAAGATCATTATTATTCCTGTGGGATGCACAATTTTGGCAAAGCAGATGTAACCGTAAGTATTGAATCAGATGTTGGCTTGGCAATCTATGTAATGAATGTTTTTAACTACTATCGTTTAACTGAATCTCCCATTCTTCAGGATGGTCATACTTTTCAACCTGATATTGAATGTCCTCATTACCGCCTAGAGTGGGTAATGGATCGAGAATCCCCCGCTCATAGTCCTCAGCATAATCCTCATGGAAGATGGTATCTAGCATTGGACATTGAGCATTAAACCTACTATTTCAAAGGAAAACAAAAGAGACTCGAACAGACTAGTAGGAGAGGAAGACGTTTAAGTATTTTAGGACTTTGGCAACCATCAGTTCAATTTACCTATGGTCTAGCTATTGGTAGTTTTACAAGGCAGGGCGAATGCCCAGATCGTCGTAAGACGACGACTGGCGACGCTACCGCGTTGCGCGCTACATCAAAATGATGGATGAACAAGCGTCTTTGGCGGAGAAAGAATTTAAACGAACAGGAAAAATCAGAGTAATCGTACAAGACAACGGTTCAATTCATAAAAGCCAAAAGGTACAACAAAAATGGTCAGAATGGGAGGCAATGGAATTATATTTGTTTTTCTTACCACCATATTGCTCACAGGTGAATCCAATTGAGGTCGAGTTGCATCAAGTCAAAGCCCATGAGCTACTAGGTCAAAATAGTTATTTTCCTCAAGAACAGAAGCAATCCATTTTGCCCATGTTTCATCTGCGCTGTTATGGCTTATAAAATAATCTCTTCTTTCCATAACTGTCCTTGAAAACTTACATCTCAAATCACCTGTCTATTTCTAGTATTATTAGCCGTGCAGTTTAAAAGTGTAGTATGAGATTTTTATTTACTATGATTAGTACTACTTAATAACAACTGTCGATATGTATAAAGATTTTACTCAGAAAAAATTCTGTAGTATTACCAGTAAGTCAAAATACATTTTTTGTTGCAAACTGTCCTCTTAAAAGCGCGATCTCCCTCCTCATAACGCAAGATAACTGCAACATACCCGAAAAAGAAGCTGGGCTAAAGAGAAAATACCTGCACCCAATAGCGCCGCGACGGGTAAGGTTACTACCCAAGCCAAAACAACAGATTTAATCGTTCCCCATTTAACATTCTGATTGCGGGAAGCCAAACCAATCCCGATCACGCTGCCAACTAAAGCATGGGAAGTAGAGACGGGTAAACCAAGACGGGAAGCAATTAAAATTGTGCTGGCGGTGGCAAGTTCGGCACAAAAACCCGTACTGGGAACAAGAGAAATAATATTTTCGCCGACGGTAGTAATCACCTTTTTACCCTGTACTGCTAAACCAGCAACGATACCTGCACCACCCAAAACCAAAACCCACAAAGGTATATCGATACTGTTGACAGGAACAAAGCCCGTATTGAGAATAAAGATGATCGCCGCTAGAGGTGCGATCGCATTTCCCACATCATTTGATCCATGAGCAAACGCCACGAAACAGGCACTCATTACCTGAAACTTGCCCATTAATCTTTCCTGCATCCGAATCTCAATTTCGCGATCGCGATAGTCTTTAAACTTGTACCAGGCATAATTAATCACGCTTCCCGTCGCTAAAAAGCCAAGACTCAGAGCAATCGTTCTTTTGGGCAGGGGAATATAGTCAAATACCCCTAGCTGAACAATAGTAGGTAAAACAATAATGCCAAACACTGCGACAAGTGCCGCACTCAGCCAGGGAATCCATTCTAATAACTGTCGTTGAATATCATCTTGTTCAAACAGCCAATAGCGCAACAGGCTATATAAACTGGCGGCAACGATCGCACTAACTACAGGGGTGATTATCCAACCTAAACAGATTAAACTAATATTCTTCCAGGCGATCGCTTCCTTACCAATTGCAACCCAGCTAAAACCAGCGATCGCGCCTACAACTGCGTGAGAGGAAGCCACGGGCAAACCTTGACTAGTTGCCACCTGTAGCCAAATACCGCAGGCAAGCAAGACAGCCACCATCCCCAATAAGAATGTTTGGGGCGTATCAATAAAGAGAGTCGGGTTAGCTACTTTCGTTGCTAATGTGGCAGATACCTGCTTGCCAAATACTACCGCTCCCGTAAACTCTAAAATCCCCGCGATGATAATTGCTTGAGTCAGAGTAATCGCTTTTGAACCCACCGATGTCCCCATAGAATTGGCGACATCATTCGCCCCCAGATTCCAAGCAACATAGACAGCAAGTAAAGATACGAGAGATAGGTAAATTAGGTTATTAGACAAAGGCTTAATATTAGCTCGATAACTACAAAGTAGACTAGTTTTGTTGGGAGAGACAATCTATCTAAAGGTAGGAGCAAGATTGTAAAAATCTCAGAACTCAAAGTCAAAGGGATCGTGTTTTTCTCTAAAACTTCTAGAAGTAGAAGACATGCCGAAATCTTGGGCAAGAAGATCAATTCCATCAATAATTCCAGGAAGACGATCTTGATTTATTTGAAGACGATCAAAACATTGATCTCTAAACTGAGTTCTATATTGAAAACGGTCTATTGCTTCTTTCAAAGGTCGTATGACTTCGTAAGCATTTTCGGCTTTCTCAATAGCAGATTCCGAAATAACAGCTTCTAGTCTCAAAACGGCAAGATCTATTAAATCTCTGGCATCAACACTATCATCCATATAACGATCGCTGTTCGCTAAAAGTTTGGAAGTAAAACAATCATTGAAACTTAAACAGGGTACAGAACTCCAGGGAAAGTATCTGGGGAAATCTAATTTAAAGCGCGATTCTGCAATTATTTCAGCCTTAATTGCTTCTCCTGCCACATTCACTAGCATTCTAATTCCATACTGGTCTGTGGTGCAGCGACCTAATTCGACTTTCGTTAAGTCTGTAAACAACACCTCATATCCATGATCAAAGATTTCGCGACGCAGCAGCTTATATCCTGACGAAGAAATAGGACAAATAAAATCAATATCTTTACTCCAACGGTATTCATCAAACTCCAGGGTAATTAAAGTGCCACCACCGAAGTAAGCAAAACTTTTAGCTAAAAGACGAGAATCTAAACTCTGAAGAATGACCGCAATTTTATTGTGATGTGGTAGTCGAAAGTTCATAATTCAGCTTGCAGCCAAGAATTATATTGCTGTGCTAACTGCCTGATAAACTCTAATTCCTCAACAGATAAGTCTGGGAAATTGTGACGATATCGCCAACCTCTTTCATAGCGGCTTAACATTTGTTCTGGCGAAAAACCATAAACGTCAGCGGTTTGCCAACAAATAGATTCTAGAAATGGTAGTGTTTCTGGCATAATTTTAAGGTTTGAATTTATCAATTTAAATACCTGCCAAAGTATTTGACATATATTATAAAATCACCATCAAAGGCGATCGCTGATTAATTCTGTATGTTGCTCAAGTAGAAAGAACATTAGCTGCAAACAAAAGTTAATTAATCTGTAACGGGAATTACGCTACCCTAGATTGGGTGATTATTTGAATTTTCAGCATACTTCCTATGACATCC
>JBCCNG010000113.1:0-9686 GCA_039025955.1 Cyanobacteria bacterium P01_C01_bin.72
CTCCCCTGCTTCCTCCGCTCCCCCTGCTTGCCCAAACTATAAAATTAGTTTGTTTAGGTACTTAATTATTGCCCAATGTCCTATCATTCTCCCCAAAGTTCTAAAAACAAATCTGAGAGCAATAGCCAGATTTTAATTATTATTAGTATGTTTTTGGGTGCGGCAATTCTAATTTTCTTCTTATTTAACTTATTAGTTAATACTTTAATTAATTTCATTCCCCCAAGTGTAGAAGAAAAATTAGGAGAGGTGATCGCACCTATTTATGAAACCCAAGCATTAGATTCTCCCCAACAAAAAGCCCTGAATCAACTTTTAGACCGTTTAGGAAATAATTTACCAGAGAGACAAAAAAATAGTAACTATCAAGTTTTATACATACCCGAAGATACAGTAAATGCTTTAGCCGTTCCTGGTAACAAAGTAATTATTTATCAAGGACTATTAAAAGAAATAGATTCGGAAAATGAATTAATGATGGTTTTGGGACACGAATTAGGACATTTTGCTCATCGAGATCATTTACGGGTTTTAGGTAACATTCTGGTATTAAGAGTAACCATTGGTTATTTCTTAGGAGATTCCAATGTTTTTACATCTATTCTCACTACAACCGCTAAAGCGATTAGTAAAGCTAGGTATTCTCAACAACAAGAAAAGCAAGCCGATAAATTTGGCTTAATGCTATTAAATAAAACTTATAACCATGTAGGAGGGGCTACGGACTTTTTTACTAAACTAGGTAAGAAAAGAATAAGTAATGTAGACTTCTTTGCTTCTCATCCCGCCCCAGCCAAAAGAGTTAAAGAACTTAAAAAACTAATTAAAAAAAACAATTATAATTCTGGTTCTGTTTTACCTTTACCTAGTAGTTTAGCAATATTGAAATGACGGATAGAAATAGAGCAGAGGGAATGGAGGAAGCGTAGGAAGCAGAAGAAGATTTTTAACCTAAGAGGTCATCTGAAAAGTAAATTTTGTCACATCTAAATCAAATTTAATACTTAGATAGCAGGGTGGAAACCATAACATAAGGTGAAAATGTTTCGGGTTGAGGTGTCTAGCCGAGGACACGCCTTATCGGGAGACCCGACAAGCGTGAGTTGTCCGTACCGCAAGGATTACGTTGTCACCAACGACTTAACTCAAGATTCTACTAAGGCAACACATCCAGCTTGTCGCTTTCGATGGAGGATTGAGCAGTTACACCGTGAGGGAAAACAACTGACAGGATGGGAAAAATGCCAGTGTCGCAAAGCCAGAATTCAGAGCAATGCAGCGCGTACGCGCAGACCGCCGCTAGGCGGCTGGGAAGCTCTGCTTCCGCTTGGTTGTGCATTACTTGTCTGGGTAAGCTTAAAGTATTTAGCGATCGCTAATCATTCTAATGTCTACCAGCTAAAAAATGGTCTTCTCGATCAATATTTAATTCGGCAACTTCAAAATCCGTCTCTCAAAATGATTCATGCGTAAGTCCTAAAAATTACAAAAAATGAGTAGATTAAGTGCATAAGTTTTGAGCAATTTTATTTATTACAGAATATAGGCAATAGAAAGTAGTAACCATGAAACCTCTAGCTCAAAATAAATTATTGGTCAGTCTAACGAAAAACTATAAGAGCTGGCTGCATAACACAAGTGCCTCAAACCCCTATATCGTATATATTTTAAACTTTGTACTTAAAATGCATTTTCTGACAAAGCGATCGCGAAGCTAGCCAAAGGCATCGCTTGTAAGCATTGAAATACTGTACTGAGAAAACTCAATCTCCGCGCAAAATATAGGATTGATATAGATGTGTCAGGCATCCAGCTATAAGAGACAAGAGAGTAATTACAAAGTATTTATTAGACTTCAAAAACCTGAAATTGAGGGTTTTAGGCTTTTTCAAACCTCAGCTATCGTACAATGCTTGGAACTTTGAGTCCTTGCAAGATAATATTTTGGCAGATAAGTGTTCTCGTCAAAAACTTTTTCATCTAACAATTCTGTAATTTATCGTCAACTAAGTAATTGAGGGTTTCAACCATTTATGAATGGTTTATCAAGATACTGGCAAATTTATCATCTCAGTCTGGTCAGCAATCGCGGATATGAAGTAAGTGAAATTGCTACAGCTAGAGAATTTTATGAAGAATTGGCAAATCGAGAACCACAAATTCAAACTGAAGTGATCGCCATATTGCTAGCTCAATTTAAAGCTAATTCTCCCCAAGCAGGGTTATGTTTGCGTTGCTATATTTCTTCTCCGATTTTAAGGGCTTGTCAAAAGCTAGCTGCACTATTTAGCAGCAACTACAATTTTAGCTACCGAGATTTATTACCCTTTGTGTTGGACGATGACGGACAAAGAAACATTGTCTTAGCTAAAGATGGCAAGACTCAGTTGCTAATAAATTGTGAGGGAAACTCTCAAACGTCACAGTACAAGTTTTTCAGTATAGAAATTTTAACTACTTATAAGACAAGTAACTCTAGTCTTAATCTCGATAACTGGACATTTTTACAAACCAAACAGCATCCAGAAATCAAAAAGTATTTAGCTGAATTTGGCTTCCAAAATTTTAGCGATTGGTCGTTATTAAACCGTGTTGGTGTCAAACAAATAGCTCAATTAGCACCTGAAGATCGCCATTTGGTAGAAGTGTTTCACGCTGTTTATCGTCGAGATCGCCGTCAAAGAAAAGCTAAAAAAGTAGGAAAATGCCCCAATCCTACAGAGATACAGCTAACAGAAATGCAGGCTTTATTGCGCGATCACAATTGCATATACCCCAATCTTAAAGCTGTATTTTCTGCCTTAAAAAAAGTTGCCAATTTAATAAGACAATACGATATTTGGAGCTATCGCGAACCTTTGGAAGTTTACGAACCAGATACGGGAAACTATACTCCCAGACAAGACTTATACGCCAATGATTCTAATAATGCGATCGCTGCTGAGGAACAAGAGTTACTAGATTTTATCCGTCAAAGCTTAGATCTTGCTTTAGATTCAGCGATTTCTCAAACTGGAACAAACCGTCTGGAGAAATTAAATAAAAGTAAAAAATACCGTCCTTTTGCAGCCAAATTTATCGAGGGATTGCAGCTATATTACTGTCAAAAAATGTCCCTGAGAGAAATTACCGACCGACTGGAGTTTGGTAGTTGGGATCGAGCCAGAAGAATTTTGAACCCTGGAGACTTTTTAAACGCAGTCAGAGCCAATACTATTCAGCAGCTACTAAATACCATATTAGAAAAATCCAGAGATTTGGGTCTTAGCGAAGTCGCAGTCAATCCCGATTATTTACAAAATCTGAGTATTCAAATTGAGGCTTTTGCGGATGAAACCATTTTTAGTGCTGCAACCGCTGAAATGAAAGCAGGAAAAAATCGCGAACTCAAAAGCCTTTACGCGCAGAAAATACGTCTTTATTGTCAACAGTACTCCAATAATCAACCATGAAAACCACGATCTATTCCAGCAGCCAGAGACTATTATTACCCGAAACCATTTGGCTCGAAACAGAAGATTATACGGTAGTCAAAACCCTAAGCAATCGATTAGCTACAGAACAGCAACGCTGGCATTGTTATCTTAACTTGCTGGGGTTACGTGGTTTAGCATCCTGGTTAGGTGATCGTCTATCTACTACAAAAATTGTTCCTAAAATAGATGTCACCCAGCAGATACACTGTTTAGAATTAGACAACTTTACCGTAACCGCTATTGCTGTAGACAATTTACTAGATGAAATGGTGCAGGTATCGCCACAGCAACTAGAAAATAATCCAACTCATTTTTATGCCTTAATAGAAGTTAATGAAGAAGAAGCAGAAGTCATCTTGCGAGGAATCTTGCGACGTGATCGCCTAGATACTTATTTATCACAATACAAAGCACAAAACCAATCTTTACAGTTATCTAACGGAAACTATTCTCTTCCTTTATCCTGGTTCGATCCAGAACCCAATCATTTAATATCTTACTGTCAGCATCTCAGTCCAGAAGCGATCGCTCTACCAACTTCTCAACCTCAAATTGCGACACCAGACTCTGCACATACTAAATTGGCTCAATGGCTACAGAACACCGTTATTGAAGGTTGGGTTTTAATGGAAAATTTGCTCGATCCTCAGTTGAATTTAGCTCTGAGTACCCGTAGCGTGAGTCAGGAATATCGAAAAGGCAAACTAATCAATTTAGGGGTAGAACTTGATAACGTTGCTTTAATACTTTTAGTTACCATTGCAGAGGAGGCAGAAGAAAAGTTAAAAGTCATAATTCAGCTATATCCTGGCAGCCAAGAACAATATTTACCCCCCCAAGTGCAGCTTACTCTAATTTCAAAAGCTGGTAAGACTCTCCAGTCAGTACAAGCCAGAGAACAAGATAACTATATTCAACTCAAGCCTTTTAAAGGCAAATTAGGCAAACGCTTTAGTATCGAAATTGCTTCAGGAGAGACTATGGTTCACGAATATTTTGAAATTTAAAATAATAATCAATAGTGTATTGTCGCGTATTTATTTTATGATATCGGCGATCGCTTTTTTCTGATGATTTTCGAGTTTCTCTATTCTGGAGAAGAGATTTGATATTGAGTTGTGACTCAATAAATAGACAGAAGAGACAGAAGAGACAGGACAGCTATTGGATTGGAGTCAGATTAACGATATTCCCATTTCCCGCGCCTTTTTTCGTTTACTAGGGAACGACTGCGTAAAGCTTTGCTGACCGCGATATAAATTGGTAACGAACAAGGAAAGTGCATTAGTTTATCTTGCCAGCATTTATCTAGATGATAAGAAACTACTAGAGGTTTTCTCATCGAAAACGATTACGCATCTGGAAAATAGCAATGATTTACAGCATCATCAATCTTCTAAATGCCCGTTTTAAAAATACCCAAATGATTTTTCGGTCTTGCTCACCAGCATCTCATGTTTTCTACACTAACCAGATAAGAAACTATAAACCGCGATCGCACATCAGGCAGCAATCCAACGCAACTATTGAAGCAAACATCACTACGATCTTAAACGTTTTGGCTTAAATCGCAATCGCTACGGTATTCGACAGTACGGACGAATATTCATTCCCCATAATCGATTTGTTTAGTGTAATTATGAATAGTCTCAAATTAACCCAACCCTTTATCAGGAAAACTACAGCTTTAGTAGTTTTTAATCTATTTTTAATCTGCAATGCCATCTGGTTGCAGCGTTACATCCTTCGGAACACCGCAACTATTAACAAGACTACAGCTTCGGAACAAACTATTTTTGAAGTTAATAAAGTCATACCCAGTAAAATCAATAGGGTAGCTGCGCTAGGAACAATCGAGCCTGAAGGAGAAGTAATTCGTGTTGCACCCCCACCATCATTTGAAGGCTCTTTGTTAAAGCAATTACTAGTGGAAGTAGGAGAGCGAGTTACAGCAGGACAAACCATTGCCATTCTCGATAATCGCGATCGCCTCCAAGCAGCCCTAGATCGAGCAAAAGCTCAGGTAAATACAGCCCAGGCTCGGTTAGAGCAGGTTAAAGCTGGAGCCTCCAAAGGAGAAATTGCAGCGCAAAAAGCTCGAATCGGCAATATAGCGGCGGAATTGAAAGGACAAATGCTCACTCAAATGGCGAGCATCACTAGACTAGAATGGCAACTGCGTGGAGAGACTCAAGCTAATAATGTCGGCATTGCCCGACTCAAAGCCGAATTGAATAATGCCCAAATTGAGTGTGAGCGTTTTTATAGTCTATTTGAAAGTGGTGCAGTGAGCGACTCAGAAAAAGAACGCATTTGTCTGCAAGCTGACACTGCCATCAAACGTCTAGAAGAAGCCAAAGTCAACCAGCAACTCAACATAGACAGCATTAGCCAACAAATTAAAGAAGCAAAAGCCAGTCTAAAGCGTACTGAAACGACTCTAGCTCAAGAACAGTCGGAAGCTAGAGCTAATTTAGCCCGTATTTCAGAAGTGCGACCTTCAGAGCTTGCCATCGCCCAAGCAGAAGTAGCAGAAGCACTAACTACGATGGAAAAAGCCAGAGTAGATTTGGCAACAGCCTACGTGCAATCACCTCAAAACGGTCAAGTTCTCCAAATTAACGCTCGTGCGGGAGAAAGAATCACGGAAGCGGGAATTTTAGAAATCGGACAAACCAAACAAATGATCGTAAGAACCGAAGTTTACGAAACCGATATCGCTCTGGTTGATCGCGGTCAGCCTGCAACCATTACCAGTAGTGGCTTTCAAGGGGAGCTAAAAGGAACGGTAGAGCAAATCGATTTACAAATTGGCAAAAAAGATGTTTTGGGTACAGATCCTGTAGCTGAGGTAGATTCTAGAGTTGTTGAAGTGCAAATTCTTCTCGAACCAGAAGCCAGCAAAAAGGTTGCTCATTTAACTAATTTACAAGTCTATGTCGTTATCGATACGGAGTCTACTACTGCTACTTCTTCGATGGAATCGAGGTAAAAAGTCAGATGGCAACAGTCTCAAACGATCGACGACAAAAGACTGATGACAAAGAAAACTCACAACAAATAACTCTTCATTTTCAAATAGGATTCGCCGCATGTTTAACAAACTTCCTACTGCATGGCTGCAACTGAGCTATTACAAATCCAAACTCCTGGTAGCTATAGGCGGTATTACCTTCATTATTTCTCTTATTTTTATGCAGCTAGGGTTTCAAACTGCTTTTATTGATGGTGCGGTGCGCCTTCCAGACAGCATTCAAGGAGATATCTTTTTAATGTCTTCTCGTTCTAATAGTATGATTTCTTTAACTAATTTTTCTGATCGTCACTTAGTTCGAGCTTTGGCTTTCCCTGAAGTCGACTACATAACACCTATATATGTAGACTCTGCTCAATGGAGAAATCCCCAGAATAAAAAGCTTTGGCGTAAAATCTACGTTCTGGGTCTGACTTTAGATCGTAACATTCTTAATTTACCAGGGATAGCAGCCAATCTTGACAAACTAAAAATTACCGATGTGGTTTTATTTGATCGCAATTCTCGTGCTGAATATGGTGACGTTCCCAGCTTATTATCTCAACAAGATGTAACTACGGAAGTTAGGGGCAAAAGTATTAGCGATCGCAAAGTTAGCATCGGAGGATTGTTTAGTTTGGGAACTTCTTTTGGTATCGATGGCACAATTGTCACCAGCGATCTTAACTTTCTCCGCATTTTTAGCTCTCGTCAAAAGGGCTTTATTAATTTAGGTGTTGTTAAATTAAAACCCGATAGCGATCTCGATAGCGTAATAGCTCAAATGCGGTCTATATTCCCTCAAGATCTAAAAATTATAGCTAAAACAGAGCTATTACGAACAGAAAGAAGCTACTGGCAAAAAAGGACGTCGATTGGCTTTATTTTTAATCTTATTTTGGCAGGCAGTATTATAGTTGGCATCGTAATTATCTATCAAATTCTTCATAGTAATATCTCTGACTGTTTAGTAGAATTTGCCACCTTAAAAGCGATCGGTTATCCACATAATTATTTACTCAATGTAGTTTATCAAGAAGCAATTATTCTCTCTTTACTTGGTTATTTCCCAGGATTTGTGATTTCTCTGTTCGTCTATCAATTTTCAAGAAATGCTACCAATCTACCTATTTTCATGGATGCTAGTAAAGCTCTCTTAGTTTTGGCGATCGCACTTATCATAACTACGATTTCTGGAGCAATTACCATCCAAAAACTCAAACACGCTAATCCAGCAGATATTTTTGGATAACTGCTTTGTAGTTAGCCGCAATTCATCGACTCTTAGCTCGACATATTTAGTATTTAGAACCAATAAAATAGCTCGATACAAGAAGTATCATGAACTCATCACTTGTTAAGATTCAAAATCTATCTTATTACTACGGTAAATCTCATCTACGTCACCAAGTATTAGACAACATTAATTTGGAAATTAAAGCAGGGGAGATTGTAATCCTTACAGGTCCATCTGGTTCGGGAAAAACTACTTTATTATCTCTTATTGGTGGTTTGCGCTCTGTCAGAGAAGGAAGTCTTAAAGTATTAGATTGCGAGCTTTATCGAGCTAACGAAGGCAAAATGATTCAGTTGCGCCGTCAAATTGGCTATATCTTTCAGCATCACAATCTGCTTCCTTTTATGACTGCCTGCCAAAACGTGCAAATGGCGGTGGAATTACAAAACAATGTCTCTGCTAATGAAGCAAAAATGAGATCGCGGAAGATTCTTCAAGTAGTGGGTTTGGGACAACATATCGATTATTATCCCCGTAGTCTTTCTGGCGGACAAAAACAGCGAGTAGCGATCTCACGCGCCTTAGTCAATCGTCCTCAATTAATCCTTGCCGACGAACCTACCGCATCTTTAGATAGCAAAACTGGTCGTCAAGTTGTTCAATTGATGCAAAATTTAGCCAGAGAAAGAAGATGCAGTATTTTTTTGGTAACTCATGATCGCCGTATCTTAGATATTGCAGACCGCCAATTACAGTTGGAAGATGGAAAATTAATCGCTTGAGATACTTTTGGCTGATCTACGCTTAGTGTGGATCATCTAAAACCCATACCGTTTATCTAATGAGATATTGCTCTGGATTTGACAAATCGATGGTTGCCAATTAGAGAAGACACTCCAGGCGCGTTAATCTGTCACGTCAATAAGGGTAGAAGAATTACTATCAGACATTCTGCCGATGATGGAGACGAACATTATGAATTAGTCAGGAATAGAGTTAACAAAGCTGGCATATCTCTTTTTCAAGCTAGATCCTAAAAAGATAAAACTCTAATAATTACTGCATAAGTCAGAAATTCCTACATCTATCAAATGATAACAACAATAACGACATGAGTTTCCCAATAAATATCGTTAACTCTAAATTCCTTAGAAACTAATGAATAAGCAACTTCAAAAACTGCAACTATACAGTCGAGAGCAACAAATTAAATACCTAGAATTGCAAGCCAAAATTGATTCTATGTTGCTCAAGCTGTCTAACATTCAAAATGCAGAATCATCCGAATATCATTCTGACGATCTGGATATGATAGTTCAATTACCTCTTCTCGAAAATGTTTGCCGAGATTCACAATCTCGACTCAATAGCCTAATTTAAAGAATTTGATTTGCTGAAAACACCTCTAAAAAGTTGCAACAGAACCAAATTATTGAGCCAAGCAAAATAATTACTGCATAAGTCAAAAATTCTTGCATCTATCAACCAATAACAATAATAAGAACCCGACAGCTTTTAAACACTACACTTAAGGAGAGCTTCAATGTCTAAAACTCCAATAGCTATCGTCGGAATGGCTGGAATTTTTCCCCAAGCAAGAAATATAAAAGAATATTGGTCGAATATTATTAATGAAATTGACTGTATAACTGAAGTTCCCGCTTCTCGCTGGAAGATTGAAGACTACTACGATCCAGACCCCAATACTCCCGATAAAACTTATTGTAAGCGGGGTGGATTCATCCCAGATATTGACTTTAATCCGATGGAGTTTGGTTTGCCGCCAAATATTTTAGAAGTTACAGATGTAGCTCAATTATTATCGTTGGTGGTGGCAAAAGAAGCCTTGGCAGATGCGGGTTATCAGGATGCGAAGGAGTCAATTCGGCAGCGAACTGGAGTGGTGCTGGGAATAGGCGGAGGACAAAAATTAATTACGCCTTTAACCAGTCGTTTACAA
>JBCCNG010000114.1:0-9648 GCA_039025955.1 Cyanobacteria bacterium P01_C01_bin.72
AAACTCAACTGGCTTTCCAGACAATAATCCAGCATCTACTAGTTTGTGCCATTCTTCAATCGACCATTTATAGGTAGTTAAAGTCATAGTCCCTATTTCTTATCAACCATCTATTCAATTATTGTACCGATTGTATTTATGGTTACCGATCGCTCTTAGTTTTGGAACAGGTGAAAATTGTTATGGCGTAAGATAATATTTTAACAAAATGGGGTTTGGGGCGAAATTCTCCTCCCTCGGGCTTGCGCAGGTAGTGAGATGGATAGCCCCAAGTTTACAGCGTAGACATAAAATTTATATAGCAATAGACTTGAGTGTTGTACAATAGTAATAAGTAAAAGCGGAGATAATTAGATTTAGGTGCTGCTGCCGAACTATCCGTTGTACAAATGTCTCAGTAGCCTGTCAATATAAACTTTTTAGACATATTGATAGCCTCGACAAATACCGCTAGCTACAAATTGTAGGCTATGTATTAGAGTGAACAAAATCAAATAAACCGCACGGTGCTGGCGGTTCTGCCTGTTGAGGCACTGTAAGACCAAGAAATAGCTTGCTATTTGTCGGCTAGAGCCTGTGAAACGGGAAATCACGAACCAGAATAAGACCTGGGACTGAAAAGTTGAAGAATGGTTTGATACCACTACTTCAACGAAGTAAGTAGTGGTAGTTCATCTGCATGGCTCGAATTTCTTCGATGATTTTAAAGACTCGGTTTTGCATCTGAAGCCAAGTTTTGCTGTTTGTATTTACACTGATAGCTGATAGCTACTCTCACAGATAAATTTTCTTATCCCGAACTGACGTTATTAACTTTCAAGCCAAGAGTAAAAGTACGAGCTGCCATAAATAGAGCTAAAGCCAGCCATAGTAGATGATTTGTCTGGCAATACCAAGCGATGATCGCCACAGGCAAAAAGCCTAATCCTGCGGCAATTAAGCTAGACTGACGCAGAATTTTACCTGCGGTTAAGCCCAAGAAATAACCATCAAGCATGTAGGCGATTGAGCCGAAACCCAGTACAGGAAAAAGCCACCAGAGATAGTTCTGTACCTGCTCAATTACTGTGAAATGATTGGTTAGCAAGCCAAATAAAGCCTGGGGCAAGAGGTTAAAAATAGCTGCAAAACTCATCCCCGCCAGCAAACTAACGCTTCCCGCTAATTTCAAGAGGGGCAACAGTTCGTTTTTTGCCCCCTGTCCATGAAGATTCCCCGCAATACTTTCTGTGGCAAAAGCAACCCCGTCAATAAAGTAAGCCGCCAGAGTAACTACCTGTAGGAGCAAGGTGTTACTTGCCAGTACCGTTGTTCCCATAGTGGCACTGAGATTAGTAAAAGCAGCAAAGGTCGATACTAGAGCGAGAGTACGTAGCAAAATATCTTGATTGAGGGAAAAGATCTCCTTAAAAGCCGATATTTCCCAAATCGACGCTCGCTTTGATTGCCAGGAAATCTTGCCTAGTTGGCGATAGACCAAAACTAAACCCAGCAGCAGGGTGGCATATTGACTGATTGCCGTAGCCGCCCCCGCCCCCGCACTAGACTGTTCCCAGCGAACGATAAATAGATAGTCTAGGGCAATGTTTGTCCCTTTATTAACCAAAGACATTAGCAATACTACTTTTCCCTGTTCTCGCCCCAAAAACCAGCCCAACAAGACAAAGTTAAGTAAGGTAGCTGGCGCACCCCAGATTAGAGCGTTGTAGTAAGCTCTGCCTGCCTCAAGTACCTCGGGAGCGGCTTGCAGTAGCATAAAACCAATTTCTCTTAGGGGTTGCTGCAAGAGCAGAATCAGGCTACCAATAACTAGAGCGATCGCACTATTACGCCACAGGATCAATAACTCTAAATAGCTCTCCCCTCTGCCTCTGGCTTGGGCGGTTAAACCAGTTGTTCCCATACGGAGAAAGCCAAAAGTCCAATAAATATAGTTAAACAAAATTGTGGCGATCGCGACTCCCGCCAAATGGCGAATTTCTGTCAGATGACCCAAAAAAGCTGCATCTACTAAACTAGCCAAGGGAACCATTAAATTAGAAATTATATTAACCAGAGCCAAGCGCCAAAAGCGTTTTGGATGGTAAAGTGCAGATGATTGATGATTCAAAACAAATTTGTTGTCTAGTGAATTGATTGGCGTATTCTGGGCATTCAATAGCTCTTAGCTGTTATCGTCAAGCTGATCTCATTTAGTAGCTAACCTAAACCACTTTGATGCCGATGATTTTACTCAATCCCCATGTTGGCTGGTACGCTCGTCTTAAGTCCTATTTTCGGCAGAAATACCCCGTTAAAACCAAAAATTTAGAAGAATTTTGGAATAGTGAAAGTGGTGACTGGCATTGGCTAACGGAGAAACCAGTTCCCATCGCCAGTTTGAGCCGTAGTCTTTGGCGGGTTTCGGTTCCTTCCTTAAGCTTTTATTTTCTCCTGGGTTTGTCAGGAGTTATTGCTACTTTAGGATTATTAGCCAACAGCGTCGCGATTATTATTGGTGCGATGATCATTGCCCCCTTAATTGGACCAATTACGGGAATCGCCTATGCTACTGCTGTTGCTAATCGGCGTTTGTTGCGGCGTTCTTTTCTCACTCTGGCAACAGGGGTTTTGTTTACCGTCCTGATCTCCTTTTTGGTTGCCTGGATGATCGGCTTGGACAATGTTACCCCAGAAATCCTCGCTCGTACCAATCCTACTTTACTAGATCTCGTGATCGCTTTGGCAGCGGGAGCAGCGGGGGCTTTCGCCAATACCAGACGACGTATCGCTGATGCTTTACCAGGAGTAGCGATTGCCGTTGCTCTAGTCCCTCCCTTGAGCGTGGTGGGGATTGGTTTAGCATTGAGCAACAGCTCTTTAGCTTTTGGGGCATTAGTTTTATTTGTCACCAATTTAACGGGAATCATTTTTAGCGGTGTAATTATCCTACTGCTACAGTCCTATGGCAGCCTCCAGCGAGCCAAACAAGGATTGATTTTTTCCCTCACGATGTTGGTTGTGTTAGGTGTTCCCCTAGCTTTCTCTTTAAAGGGTCTAATTGTGGAAAATAACGTCACCTACAGCGTTAATCAGATCGTACGTAATCAAGCAAAGACTTTGGAAAATAGCGATATTCGCTCAGTTAAAGTGATCTCCAGTCAAGAGCCGATTTTGGTCGAAATAGAAGTAGCGGCTCAACCCAATTCCTTAAATCGCGATCGCCTAATGCCAGTCCAAGAAGCATTAGCAGCAGAGCTAGAGCAGCCTGTTAAATTGGAGGTAAAAATTATTCCTCTCGAAACCATTTTTCTACCCTAATCTGTCAATAGTTCTGCTCATAAAAACCATAAATTAACTCTAGCTTTGTTTTCAATAGGTGAAAAAGCCTTAATCAAAAAAAATTTCAACTGTCCATTTGCTCTTGTAAATAAGTCTGCACCAAACTATCAAGCTTATCTTCAGGGCAACATTCAATCAGCGCTTCAAATGCTTCATATAGTTTAGCTGCACTGTCTCCTAACATGGGCGTGATGCCCCAAACGTCTTCTACCCAGTCTTTAGGTTTTTGATCGTCAAAGATCATTCGTTCTAGTAGTTGCTTTGCCTCAGTTTTAGAAAGAGCCATGGTTACCGCGAGCTAGATTTACAATCTTTTATTATCAAGCATCAACCGTTGATAAGCTTAACTGACCTGACGCAGTACGTATCAAAAGCTAATATTGTTCCTCAAGAAATGCTTCGCATCTTGCGGCGCGCGAAGCTGAAGGCTTCCAGTTGTCGTAGACGATCTGCTGCTTCGCGGCTGCGGGCAGTAAGCGCTGCCTACGTATATCAATTGCACTCATTACTCACAGATTAATTACCGCTTCAGCGATCAATTTGTCAGCCAACAATCATTTCTCGCCCATCAAACAATCTATTGCCGTGACTACAAAATCCTTGATTTGTCAAATTCAACAAGCTTTTCTGTTACTTTCTGACATATAACGGTTTGTAAAAAAAATCAATTTTGACGGAAACTTATTGTCAACAAGAAAATATCGTGACGAAAATACAGGGGTTTTGGCGGTTGAAAATATTTTTGGCACTGTAGTCCCTAAAGCCACATTAATCATAGCTCGAAACCGTTAGATTTGCCTTGTTTTTTCTGATTTATTTCTCTTTACTAAGTAAAGTAAAGTATATAAATTACGAAACTATTTCTAGTTTGCTAAAACGAGTACTTATATTAGACGTGGTAAGTATGAAGTTGCTTTCGCACCAAAATCAAATAAGAGAGATCGCGCCCGTAATAAAATAGGAGATAGTAAATTAAGGAATAGTAATAATCGAAGTTTTCATTGAATATTGGCGATCGCATTTTGATTGGTAAAGCAAGCTTCAAAACAGATCGGATTGAAGTTTTATGGTTTAGATTGCGTAACGTCAGCGCTTAAGACAAAATATTTTTACTACGTTTCTCATAATGTTTGATACTCTTAGCTGGTCAAATCCTTGGGCGATCGCTTTAATTATAAATACAGCTCTAATCATCTTGGCTTTTGTGAGTCCGAAAAAACTGCTGACTCCTTTTGGGATTGTCAACGGTGCAGCTTTGGGTGTATTAGTTTGGGGAACTCTAGGATGGCGCGGCTATCTAATTGTCATGCTATTTTTCCTACTTGGTTCAGGATTAACCTTTGTCGGGATTGAACAAAAAGAAGCGGAGGGTATAGCCGAAGAACGTTCGGGAATGCGTGGGGCGGGTAATGTCTGGGGTTCGGCGTTAACTGCGTCCATTTGTGCGATCGCCACTTTATTTTGTCCTCCATCCTATAGAGATCTGTTTGTTTTGGGCTACGTAGCCAGTTTCTGCACCAAACTTTCTGATACGACTGCAAGTGAAGTGGGTAAAGCTTACGGTAAAACAACTTATCTAATTACCAACTTAAAACCTGTCCCGAGAGGTACAGAAGGGGCAGTAAGCTTAGAAGGAACGCTAGCAGGGGCTTTTGCTTCCGTTGTCTTAGCGGCGATCGCCTGGTTAATTGGCTTAATTAGTCCTGTTGGTATTATCTGGTGTGTAGTTGCGGCTTTTATTGCCACAACGATTGAAAGTTTAATCGGCGCAACCCTAGAATCTCGCTTTACTTGGCTAACTAACGATCTAGTTAATTTAATCAACACGACAATTGGTGCGATCGCCGCTATGTTTTTCGCTGGGATTACTATTTAGGGCTTGCTGAAAAACTTGAATTTGACAAGATATCTGTTTAAAAGCTTTTAGCCCAGCACATACGAGCAGATCGTCTGACGATCTGCAAAGCTCTGCTTTGTATGCCTTTATGCTTTTTAGTTACTCAAGATCTTTAGCAATACTTCCCCCATCTCTTTACAGCCCACCTGCTTCATCCCAGAGGACATAATATCGCCCGTACGATATCCCTGGTCTAAAACTTGGTTTACAGCATCTTCAATGTCTTTCGCCGCTTCAGGCTCATTTAAACCATAGCGGAGCATCATCGCTGCACTAAGCACCTGCGCTAAGGGATTGGCTTTATCTTGTCCTGCAATATCGGGGGCAGATCCGTGAACGGGTTCGTATACCCCTGGTTTGCCCGCCTCACCTAAACTAGCAGAAGGTAACATGCCAATACTACCTGTCAGCATCGCCGCTGCATCAGAAAGAATATCCCCAAACAGATTACCCGTCACAATAGTATCAAACTGCTTGGGAGCGCGCACAAGCTGCATCGCCGCATTATCGACATAAAGGTGACTTAGCTCAACATTACTATAGTCCTGTGCCATCGCCGTAATGCGATCTCGCCAGAGTTGGGAGACATCCAAAACATTAGCTTTATCTACTGAACATAATTTTCCCTGGCGTTTTTGAGCAGTTTCAAACCCAACTTTGGCAATGCGATCAATTTCACTAACGCTATATGCCATGGTGTTAACTCCCCGCTGCATCCCCGTCTCAGTCTCAAACACTCCCTTGGGCTGTCCAAAATAGATTCCTCCAGTCAGTTCTCGTACCACCATAATATCTACCCCCTCAACTATTTCTCGTTTGAGGGAAGAAGCATCAATCAACAGAGGCAGGATAGTTGCTGGTCTGAGATTGGCAAATAATCCCAGTCCTGAGCGCATTCCTAGCAGTCCTGTTTCGGGGCGTTGACTACGAGGTAAATTGTCCCATTTATAACCGCCGATCGCCGCCAGCAAAATTGCGTCACTATCACGACAGGCGCTTAAAGTTGATTCTGGTAAGGGTTCTCCTGTCTCATCAATCGCCGCACCACCAATTAAAGCCTTGGTAAAACTAAATTCTAGATCGTGTTTCGAGGCGATCGCACCCAGTACATCCACGGCAACAGAAATTATTTCTGGACCAATCCCATCTCCAGGTAGCAAAGTAATGCGGTGCTGTTTTGTCATGATAGCTATATTTGATCTCGGTTAAATATCTTCAGAAACAGCTACTAATCTACCATCTGGGCGGAACTTACCTGCCAATCCTTTTTTGAACTTCAGGTTTTCAACTTTTCTCGTCTCAATAAACAAAACAAAGATTTTAGGCAGATTGATTGCGATCGCTGCCGATATTATGGCTACAGCAGACAAACAGTTGATGAAGCTTGTGTTGGAAAATCTGCTGGGCAATGCTTAGAAATACACTCAAAATATACCAAAACCTGTGAGCGAATTTTGTCTCAATGCGCGGCAATCTCAATTAGCCTACTGTATTAAGGATATTGGTATTGGTCTTATCGTGAGCGAAGCCGATAAACTATTTACCCCTTTTGAACGTTTGAGTAATAGCAGCGGTTTTGAAGGAACAGGAATGGGTTTAGCGAAAGTCAAGCGTACTATTATCCCCCATCAGGGAGAAATTTGGTTTGATTCTCAACCAGGTAAGGGATCAATCTTCCAATTCACCCTTAACCCAAACTAGCTGTAGTTTAAGAATTTGGCTTAAATTTGCCAACCACAAGTTGAAAAAATTTCTGTGTGCTATATTGTACAGAGCTTGAGCGGGATGTAGCGCAGGGGTAGCGCGCTGTTTTCGGGAAGCAGAGGTCGTGGGTTCGATTCCCACCATCCCGATCTTGTCATCATCAAGCTAATGCTAATCTACATTAGTCTAAAATTAGACTACTAGCGATACAGCCTAAATTCTTCTGGTATTGCCACCTTTAACCCAGCCCTCTTGTCCATTCCAAGGAAGTCGAACTCGTTGCCATTTGCCATCAGCAGAATCTTCCAGAATAATGATTGTTGCTTTGGTTGCGATCCCCCCAACTCTTGTGGCTTCGATACTTGGCTCAGCTCTGAGACTTAAACCTTCATGCCAGGTTACAGTCGCACGGTAGGCATTGGCAGGAAGTGCGGGTTCAGGCTCAGGTTCAGGTTCAGGTTCAGACTCAACCGCCACTGGAGTTGTCGTTTCAGGAACTTCCTCTATGCTAGTAGATTCTAAGGGTTCTATTGCCGCCTCAACTAGGTCTGGGGTTGTTTCCGAAACAGGTGCGGGGGAAAACACGGGTTTTTTAGGCAGCACAGACATCTTGGTATAGTAGGCAAATACTAATGTCCCTGTGATTCCAGCAATCAGACCGATACCCAGAATAAAGCCTAAGAAAAACTGGGCAGTTGCCGATAAACGTTTGAGAAAAATAGATTTGCTCATCTAATTAAGTTGACTCTGAATGCGATCGCTTAAATCGTTATTTTTGGAAGCTAGACGAGCTTTCCCCGCTGCTACCCACTGTTGCAGAAATTCAATTTGCTCCTGAGCAGTTTTGGCAAGAGGAACAATCTGACTCGCTGCCTCTAAGATATCATCTGTAGTAAAATCACGATTTTGGCTGAAGCCAATGTGCATTGCCTCAATGATAGTCTGCTCAATTTCTGCGCCAGAAAAGTCTGGTGTTTCATATGCTAACCGCTTGGCATCATAATTGCCTAGATTGTGAGGACGTAATTTGGCTAGATGTACCTTAAAAATAGCTTCTCGTTCATCTTTATTAGGTAAGCCCACAAAAAACACTTCATCAAATCGCCCTTTCCGCAGCATTTCTGGAGGCAAGGCACGAATATTATTTGCTGTTGCCACCACAAACACGGGAGTTTTCTTTTCCGCTAACCAGGTGATAAACGTACCAAAGACTCGGCTGGTAGTGCCTGAGTCACCTTTGCCGTCGAGTCCCGCAAATCCCTTATCAATTTCATCAATCCAGAGGATACAGGGGGCTAATGCCTCGGCTAGCTCAACAGTTTGGCGCGTACGGGATTCCGATTCTCCCACTAGCCCCGCAAATAAACGTCCCACATCGAGACGCAATAGGGGTAAATGCCAATGATGGGCGATCGCTTTTGCCGTCAGGGATTTACCTGTTCCCTGAATACCCACCAGTAACAGCCCTCTGGGGTTGGGCAAACCGTATGCCCTTGCCTGTTCGCTAAATGCTCCTCCTCGTCGTAAGAGCCAGCTTTTGAGGTTATCTAAACCACCAATATCATCGATTTGTTCCGTCGCGGGATAGTAGTCGAGAATTTGCGTCTGGCGGATAGACTGGCGCTTCTCTTCCAGGATTAATTCTACATCTTCTGCTTCTAATTTACCGTTAGTGGCGATCGCTTTAGTTAAAACCCGTCTAATTCTTTCTAAGGATAACCCTTGGGCGGCTCTAACTAACTCGTCTAATAGCTGCTCTGACATAAATTGATTCGTTGCCGCAATCAAACGCTTTATTTCTGTTTTGATTTCAGGTGCGCTGGGCAAAGCAAACTCAACCACGGTTATGACTTCCGATAGTTCTGCCGGTATTTGAACCTGGGGGGCAATAATAATAATATTCTTGGGCTGAGATTTGAGCTTCCGAGCCAAGTTACGCAATTCACGAGATATGGCAATATCTTCGAGAAAACGTTGAAAATCTCGCAGAATAAAGACTCCTGCTGCATTACCAGGCATTTTGGTCACAAATTCTAATGCCTGTAACGGATTGCGCTTCCCAAAGCCCGTATTGTTGGGATTTTCCTGATAGCCGTTGACGAAATCCCAGATATAAACGTTACGCTTACCAAGTCTTTCTGTCGCTTGGGCGATCGCTTTTTCGGCTCTTTCTTCTTCTCTGGTGGGCAGATATATTAATGGATAGCAGGCTCGTAATAGGAGCGAAAACTCTTCGTTAAAGTTCATTAATTATATTAATCTAGAAAAAATGCTGATAGCTAAAAATATCAATTATATATATAATATCCGACACCTCTTTATTTAATGCCCAAAATAGACTATCTACGGATCAGCTTGACTGATAAATGTAATTTTCGTTGCCAGTACTGTATGCCCGAGGGAACGAAGTTTGATTATGTCCTCAATCGTGAATTGTTAACTAATCAAGAAATTCTGGCTTTATTACGTCAAGTGTTTATTCCTTTGGGCTTTACTAAATTTCGCCTCACAGGAGGAGAGCCGCTATTACGTCCTAGGTTAGTAGATTTGGTGAGAGATATTGATCAGCTACCAGAAACAGAAGATTTGGCTTTGACCACCAATGCTTTTCTCTTAAAGAATTTGGCACAGCCACTCTATGATGCTGGTTTGAGGCGAATTAATATTAGTCTTGACTCTTTAGATCCGAAAACTTTTGACCGCATTACTGGCAGCAAGGGGCGCAG
>JBCCNG010000115.1:0-9592 GCA_039025955.1 Cyanobacteria bacterium P01_C01_bin.72
CAAGGAGAAGAGCCTCCAACAATTAAAGTAAGGATAATCGGCACTAAGAGTTTGTCTATTAAAGAGCTTTGAATTCTATTATTATCATCTGACATTCGCAACCACCCCAAATGAACTAATGTTCATAATTCTAGCGTCAAGCAGAAATAATACTTTTAAGTAATTGTTAATTAGTAATTTT
This sequence comes from Cyanobacteria bacterium P01_C01_bin.72, assembly GCA_039025955.1. Classification (GTDB taxonomy): domain Bacteria; phylum Cyanobacteriota; class Cyanobacteriia; order Cyanobacteriales; family Xenococcaceae; genus Waterburya. The sequence goes on from JBCCNG010000115.1 coordinate 182, forward strand.
GCTCAAAAACGATTCTAAGAGAGCAAAAGCTGCATAAGCGCAACATCAAGCCACTGCCCTCTAGCAAAACCAATTTCTTGCTGAACTCCTACCAGCTCAAAACCAAACTGCTGATGAAATTTAATACTCCCTTGATTAGCTGCCAAAATCTTGGCAACGACATGATGATAATTAAACTCTTTGACCTTTTCTAACAGGGCGGTTTGTAAGGTTCGACCATATCCTTTTCCTGTCTCTGAGAATTTTAAGTAAATCGAAGTTTCACAGCAGAGACGATAGCCAGTGCGATCGCTATATCGTTTAATAATGCCCCAGCCAACTATAATCCCGTCTTTTTCCCCGACAAGGAGCATTTCACGAGAGTTAAATTTTTCAGTGATCGCCCGAATCTTTGCGGCAGAATAGGGTTCGCAATCCATAGTGATCCCACCAGACTCCACTGCCTCATTGTAAATATCGGCGATCTCCTGACAGTCTAAAGATTGGTAGGGGCGAATCTTAATTGTCATAGATATAAAATCTGCCCTGAAGAAATACTGTGCTTTAGATGGGGATATAGTCGGTCATTTGATAAATACCAATCAGATTGGTATCAGGATCTCGCAGGTAAATAGTCTTGATGCCCCACTGGGGACGATAGACGGGTTTACTAATGAATTCGATCCCTTGTTTTTCTAGCTGCTTGATAGTTTGATCCAAATCCGAGGTAGTGAAAATTAACGCCACGTTATCGGTTAAATTATCATTAGCCAGATTTTCTGTGCCAACAATTTGCGACATTGAATCTCGTTTAATCAGATTCAGAATCGTATCTCCCATTTTCAGATCTGCCTCCTCACTATTTTTATCTTGGTAAATCAGCTCGAATCCCAAAGTTTTTTGGTAAAACTCAATACAGCGATTAAAATCGCAAACTAACAGTCTTGTACCTTTGAAGTTTAAATCCATGTTTAGACAGAAAAGTCTTGGTTATTGTATCAATTGACAATTGACAACGGATAATTGACAACGAGGCAAATTAAAGCCGAGTATCTAATTGTTCTGTCCCCAGATCAAGGGAATCCACTATTTATTATTATTTATTTAACTAACGTCCCGCATCTTTAGCATGATAAGTACAACGCGGTTGAGGATGTTGACACAGACTATTAGGGCGATTGATAGGGAACATAAAAGTTTTTGTCAGGCGTTGACAATTCAGAAAGACTTTTATCTCTAAATATCCGAGCAAAAACCAGCTATTTAGATTAAGTATGATTTACTAGTCTAAAATGAATTCCAGTTCCCAAACATCCACAGAAGATGCAACTCAATCTTTTGTAACGTTCCATAGCCCAGGTTGACGATCTATTTCGGAAAAAGTTAGCTACAATATTATTCCGAAGGTATAGTTTATTCGCTACCAGCTCTAGTAACAGAAATATATAATATTATTTCTTGAAGCTAATAGCTAATAGTTGATAGCTGTTAAAAACATGGGGCCGTAAAGGTTTCGACAGGTCAGTAAAAACTGATCCGTGATTCAGGTCGAGAGTGAGTACCATCTCGTAAAACAGACTCAAATTAAATATAGATGCAAACAACATCGTAAAATTTGAGCGTCAGGCAGTAGCTGCCTAAATCTAGAAAACACTCTTTTCAGATTTGCTCGTCTCTGATTCGACTCCGTTAAGGATTAGAGACAAAACCCCAACGGATGCTCCTAATAAATTTTCTTTGGTAGATTATTAGGAAAAGACCTTACCGAAGAATCCTGCCATCAGGGATAATTGATGACCCCCGCTCCCAGGGTAAACGGAGCTAAACCTGTGAACGAATGGGCAAGTGAATAGCTGGCTTGGACAGCAGTTCGACTCTGCTCGGCTCCACTTTTGATTTTGAATTAATTTTAAATCGCAATTCAAGCGATATGCGGCTTCATTTTGTCGTCAATCTTCATTCCCCCTTGTCTTACTCAAGGGGGAATTTCTCAGTGAGTTATTACAAAAATAGTTACACATGATGCGTCGTTAGTTTTGCAGCTCGATCAAGATTTCCTGTACTTGGTCATAAAAGCCATTTTTATTGTCGTAGTGAGTTTTTAATTCATTGAAGCGGTTTATGCTCAAATTATTTTGCTGCACAATCTGTCGAGACTGAGTGCAGTAACGGTTGGCAATAGCTTTCGCTTCTGGCTTCAGACTATCTAGCGTCGATTGTTGGTCGCAGACAATGTTTGGTGGTGGTTCATTCATCAAGCTTTTTAATTCTTGATAAACTTCTCTCCTTAGTAGCTCTACCTCATAACCTGCTCTGGCATAATTTTCGGTTTCTGCGGGGGTAAACTGTTGTGCCGCAGCAGTATGAGCAAAAGAAATGTTAACTAAAGCATCTATATTAGACGATCGCCCTGATATTTCTGGAGCTAACCCAACCATAACGCCAAGAGATGCTAAAACACTACTGGTTATTAGACGTACGTATAATTGATTCAATTTAGAGCAAGTGGAAGCCACGTTTAACATCATCAATAATAATTACTAGTATTAGAATATTGCTATCTACATGGAGTTAATTTGGGTAAAATAAGTTCCTGTTTTTACCCTATTTAGCGAAAAATTCACCTAAATTGCGTTAAAGCATTGAGTAGCGATCGCCTATTTGATTAATTGCGGCAGTTGTCGGCAACTTCTGGAAGGGGAAATAAGCGGGAAAAGCGAGAAAAATCCAGAAAAGTCAGCAAAGCTGTGTTAGAAATGATTTTCTAGATTTGATAGGGTAAACTTAGTCCTAACCGAATGATGACACCAAAATTGAAGGCGATCGCCAAAATTAAAGATTGGTCGGAAGTTTATCATTTGGCTCAAGTCTATCGTCAGCAGCAGCAATGGCAAGAAGCAGCGATCGCACTCCAGCGGGCAGTTGAACTCAAAAGCGACTTTTGGTCGTATCATCATCTGGGGGATGCTCTCAGCCAGCTACAGCAGTGGCAAAACGCCGCCGCCGCTTATAATCAGGCAATCAAGCTCGATTCGCAGTTTTTTTGGTCTTGGCACAATTTAGGCGATGCTCTCAGCCAGCTACAGCAGTGGCAAAACGCCGCCGCCGCTTATGATCAGGCAATCAAGCTCGATTCGCAGTTTTTTTGGTCTTGGCACAATTTAGGTGATGCTCTGAGCCAGCTACAGCAGTGGCGAAACGCAGCAAAGGCTTATTTACAAGGTATTTATCTCCAACCAGATCATCAACTTTCCTATCAAAAATTGGGTCGTAGTTTTAAACAGCAAGGAGAGTTGACGGAAACAGTTAAACAATATCGCCAAATATTCAAAACTCCGCCAGAGAATTCCATTTTCAAGTCACTACGGAATCAGCCACAGCAGTTAATTAAACTGGTTCACAATTTAATTCAACAGCATCAGATCTATGGTGCGATCATCGTTTGCTATTGGGTGCTAGAAATTCAGCCGACTCAGGTAAATATTTCAGCTACTCTTACTCAACTGCTAAGGCAATATCAAGAAGTAGAACAGGCGATCACTCAAAATCAGCAAAAGTTGGCAGAGCATACAGCTAGTCCCATAATGACTCAACTAGCAACAGACCCTATTGCCACAAAACAATCCAAGCCGATTTCAGGAAAGATTGTCATTCAGCACCATAATTCCCTCAGCGCTAATCAGCTCAACAATCTCTGGACAGCAGTTGGTTGGTCGAGTCGTCCTTTAACTAAGCTAGAACAAGCTTTGGAACATAGTTTTACCTATATTACGGCTTGGCACATAGATCGAGAACAAGAACAATTAGTTGGCTTTGTCAGAGCCGTCTCTGATGGTGTTTATCAAGCAACCCTACTCGATGTCGCCGTCCATCCCGATTTTCAAGGGCGGGGAATAGGTAAAACTATCGTTAAAACTATAATTAAGCAGCTTCAAGCAGCACAAATTGCCGATATTACTCTCTTCGCGAGTCCTCAGCTTACAGATTTTTATCACAAGCTCGGATTTGTCGCTCAACCGAAGAATCTTCAGTGGATGCTCTTGACTAATTCAACTGCTTGCTAAGAATTTCCAAAAGTTAGGGCAGTTAGAGCAGTTTTAGGTGGTCAATAACTAATTTTTTTAAGCCTCAAAGTCCTGTTATTTCGTTGTTAAACCGCGTCCACACAGAAAACAGTAGTTTTCATTTAAAAAAGAACTTTCGGGCAATGTTAAACAAGAGGTGCGGAATTCATACCGGGAAAAATCAAAGATATGTGGGAAGCAGCGTAATTAACCGAGTGGAGTAAAATAATCCAACCTAAAGGAGATGAGTATAAATGCTTAGTGCGCTATCATTAAAGTAACTTTAGTTAGTACTTTTAATATTAATCTAGCGGCATTATGTCTAGCAGTGATTACAGGTTTCAGCAAACTGAGGATGGAAGATGGGGAATTTACTTTCAGGAGCGTCTGCTGGCGACTGTCGGTAATTACGACGTTTGTAAATCGATTAAACAGCTTAGGTGTGCCAACTTATCTGCTGAAGATAGCTCAAAAATTGTGATCGCCTATAAGCGGGCGATCGACAAATCTCTAACTATTTAGTCATAGAATTTAACTCTAAGTTGAAACTTTAGTTGGCTTTATTCCTGTTGCGGGAGACATTTTTGATGCTTACTTTAAAGCGAACCTGCGTAACCTAGAAATATTAGAAAATCACCTTGCCCAGACTGAAGTTAAATCAACATAGACAGAAGAGTCTTTAAGTGCGATCGAGTGTTCATTCTTTCAGGGGATATTCGCTATAGCTGTGCAGTTCACCTCACTCATTGGGATCACGATTCCTTGGATACTAGCATCCTCGTGCAGTTGACCTCTAGCGCTATCAAAAACTCGGAGTTGGCAACTCGCGTAATTCATACCAAACTCAAGTCTCTATTTCCTGAACCTACTCAGCGATGATTGGGCTGGCAAAAGCTCTATAATTGTCTTCTAGAGTGTCTTTGGCGTAATCGCTGGTTACAGGAAGGTTCTGAAGTTATCGGCAGAAATAATCTCAGCTTGGTTCGGTTTAACTGGTCAAAATACAAAACTGTCATTCAGGAAACCTACTGGCACGCTCCCTGGCAGAATGGGGCTACAGTTCACAGTCGTTATGAAATCTCTCTCGAACCAGATACGTTGACCCAGGTTAGATAATCATCGGATTTGTCAGTGGTTTTGAAGAAAGTTGCGATCGCTTGAACCATGAGCCTGACCATAAAGGTTAAGAACTTTAGTAGCAGTTGATAACCTGAGAGATCCTATCGACCTGTAGAATTAATTTTATATTTTCCTTATGTTTGCTGCTCAACCACAGCAGTATGCGTGGCTATAGCCCAGAAATACCACGCCATAGGGATATATGATTTAAGCCAACTAAATCCCAAGCTCTACTTTTTAAAAACATTTATGAACATACGTACTGTTTCTACGACTCCTTTTGCCGATCAAAAGCCAGGCACATCTGGTTTACGGAAGTCAGTCACGGTTTTTCAACAGCCTCACTACCTAGAGAATTTTGTCCAGTCAATCTTCGACTCTTTAGATGGGTGTGCAGGTCAGACAATTGTTTTGGGTGGCGATGGACGCTATTACAACCGCGAAGCAATCCAGATCATTATGAAAATGGCTGCGGCTAACGGTGTTGGACGCATTTTAGTGGGAAAATCGGGCATCATGTCTACTCCCGCCGCCTCGGCAATTATCCGTCAATACAAAGCCTACGGGGGAATTATTCTCTCCGCTAGTCATAACCCTGGTGGGCCAAAAGGAGATTTTGGAATCAAGTACAACATTACTAGTGGCGGGCCTGCACCAGAAAAAGTTACCGCAGCAATATTTGAGCGTTCTAAGATTATTGATAGCTACAAAATTCTGGAAACAGATGATATTAACCTCGATAAGCTCACGGTGACGCGCCTGGGAGAAATGAGCGTGGAGGTAATTGATCCAGTTGAACCTTATGCTCGTTTAATGGAATCCTTGTTTGATTTTGAGCAGATTCGCCAGCTAATCAAAAATGATTTTAAGCTTTGTGTGGATTCCATGCACGCCGTCACAGGACCCTATGCCCAAGATATCTTTGAAAAGCGTTTAGGGGCATCAGATGCGGTGATGAATGGTAAACCCCTAGAAGACTTTGGCGGTGGACATCCCGACCCTAATTTAGTTTATGCTCATGATTTAGTTGAGATTATGTTTGCGGGAGATGCGCCTGATTTTGGGGCGGCTTCCGATGGCGATGGCGATCGCAATATGATTTTAGGCAACAACTTTTTTGTCACTCCCAGCGATAGTTTAGCGGTGCTAACTGCCAATGCCACCTTAGTTCCTGGCTATAAAGATGGTTTGTCGGGAGTTGCCCGCAGTATGCCCACTAGCGAAGCGGTAGATCGAGTAGCAGAGAAACTAGGAATATCCTGTTATGAAACTCCAACAGGCTGGAAATTCTTTGGTAACTTGCTAGATGCAGATAAGGCGACTCTCTGTGGAGAGGAAAGCTTTGGTACAGGGTCAAATCATGTCCGCGAGAAAGATGGACTCTGGGCAGTATTATTTTGGCTCAATATTCTGGCGGTTAAAGGGGAATCCGTTGAAGCAATTGTTAAAGATCATTGGCAAACCTACGGGCGCAACTACTATTCCCGCCACGACTACGAAGAGGTAGATAAAGAACGAGCAACCGAATTAATGGAACGTCTGCGAGGGATGCTAGATGGTTTATCAGGTAAGCAATATGGCAGCTATGAAGTCAAATACGCCGATGACTTTAGCTATAACGATCCTGTGGACAACAGCGTCAGCAGTAAACAAGGCATTCGCATCGGCTTTACCGATGGTTCAAGAATCGTCTTTCGTCTTTCTGGTACAGGAACAAAAGGTGCAACTCTCAGACTATATGTAGAGAGCTATGAACCCGATGCCAGTAAACATAACCAGGAAACTCAAGCAGCGCTCAAACCTTTAATCGAGATTGCGCAAGAGATTGCTCAGATTAAGGAATATACTCAGCGTGATCAACCTACTGTAATCACGTAAATTCCATTGGTGACGAGTTTGTCTTAACTTGTCACCAATGCACACACTCTTATGGGTCGCGGCTGGCACTTGTCACGATTAGAGATTGACCCTAAAAGCTGTCATCGTCAAATTTATAACCGACCCCAACTACTGTTTTAACAAAGGTAGGATTGGCGGCATCTGGTTCAATTTTCTTGCGTAATCGACGAATATGAGTGTCAACAACTCGCTCATCACCGAAGAAATCATTCCCCCAAAGTTTATCGATTAGCTGAGTCCGACTCCAGACTCTACCTGGGTAGCTGAGGAAAGTGGCAAGTAAATTAAATTCAAGTGTAGTTAGGTCTAATTCTTCGGGACTCTGAGAGTCTAATTTTCTGGTGGCGACATGCTGCTCTAGATCGACGGAGAAATGTTTGGTGCGGTGGGTAGAGGAATTATCTTCTTGTATTCCATGACGCAAGCTACGACGTAGCAAAGCCCGAACTCTTGCCACTAATTCTCTGGGGCTAAAAGGTTTGACTAGATAATCATCTGCCCCTGTAGACAGTCCGATCACCCGATCTATCTCTTCTCCTCTAGCGGTGAGCATCATGATGTAGGGATCTTTATCGTAGGGCTGTTGGCGGATACGGGTACAGACTTCCAGTCCATCCAAACCAGGCAGCATCAGATCGAGAATCACCACGTCAGGCTGCTGCCGTCTAAAAATATCCAATGCCGTTAGTCCGTCATTAGCGACACGACAGGAAAAGCTTTCTTTAGTTAAAGTTTGTTCAATCAGTTGTGCAATTTCTTGTTCGTCTTCAACAATTAGAATTTCCATTAAATATTACAGTTATATTAAATCAGATTATAAAAACCTACTTTTAAAAGAAGTTTAGAATGGAGTCAAAACCCTCTGCCTTAACTAATTGATTTCATCTTTTTTCAGTGTCGTACTAGTAATACCGCTAATGGCAGCTAATATGATCCAGGCGATCGCATTAATCCGTAAATCAAAGACGGTAACATCAGTCAAATTAAAAATTATACAGGCGGAGAAAGCCACTAGATAGCTAAATAAAATCAGCCGAGATTCATCATCCCCGCAACTGGTTAATAGTTTAACCCCTTGCAATAAAATATTGCCGATGAGCGCCAGCAAGCAGACTAAAGCGATTATTCCCGCTTCTGCACCAAACATGAAAAATAAATTGTGGGGATGCCCCAGCCACAGATTAAACTTAGCCTCGTAGAGAGGGGTAAAGTTACGCAGTCCCCAGCCCCACAGAGGACGTTGCTGAATCAAGTCCCAACAAAATTGCCACTGAGTCAGACGGAGGGTTTCTACAGGGCGATCGTACAGTTGATCTGATAATCTTTGCCAAATAAAAGCAGGAACAACCTGGCGCAGTTGGGTCCCCCCCAGATTAGGAACAAAGGAAGCCCACAAAATCGTTGTCGCCGCCCCTGTTACCCCCCAGACAAGCCATTGCCAACCGAAATACACGGCATAAGCCATAAAGCTAAATATCGCTAATCCCCAAGCATTACGAGAGCTAGTGAGGATTAAGCCAGTGATGTCAGCTAGCAAAATTAAACTTAATAAAAATAAAGTCGGGGTTTTCAATCTGGCTGATTTTTGTTGCCAGGTTAAACACCACAGCCCGATTGTAAGGGTAAAAGCGATCGCCAGATAAATTGCCAGAAAGTTAGCGTAAATAAATACGGCTGACATTCTTCCAGGGGGAACACCCAGCGGCACTAATTCCCAACCCAAGATGTTTTCTAAAAATACTGGACTATCCCAAGCTGCATATAGCTGTCCTAAGCCCAAGATGACAATTAGTAATGAAGGCAGAATTAACAGCCAAGCAAGCTGGCGTAGCTGTATCGGCTTGGTAATCAAAAGCCGTAAGGTGATAAATAAAGCGAAATAGGGTAGAAAATTAGCTAATCCCAGCCAAGCTTCCTGGGAATACCTTGCTAAGACAGTACTTAAAATTAGTAAAGCGGTTAATACTCCCAATCCCCGATTAAGAGAACTGGAAACAATTTGGTGATAGTGATCTCGCCAGACTATGACGAGAACGGTAACTAATCCCAATGCTCCCAATGCAGGAAAGAGAGTCAAAAAAAGGACGCTGACACAAAAATAGAGCCACGTCCTATTGTCTTTACTAATTTTGGGCTGACTTAACCACATTAATTAATCGTTGCTCAACTCATACTGATCTTCTTTGGGGCTGAACTACCCACGAATAATAGTTGCTTAATTTACTGCACATCACTAAGGTAAATCCTGCAATCCATTATCAGGAGTATTAGAAACCTGTCTAGTTAAATCGGCATAAGACTGATTATAATCGGTAATCGAAGACAGCAAGTTCCCTCGTTCGGTAGTTAG
>JBCCNG010000116.1:0-9500 GCA_039025955.1 Cyanobacteria bacterium P01_C01_bin.72
CAACTACTCGCACCAGCATCTATGATCGCCTGAATTTAGTTCAAAGTCTGATCTGTTTGCAACCAAATACTATCAAATTTGCTTCCCCCATTGCTCAACAATGTCAAGCATCGTCTCAATTAGATGGCTTAATATCTTGGTCAGAAATAGAGCAAGAGGTGAAAATCGCCCTCCAACAAGCCGAAGAATTGCGAGATAACCAAGCACTAGCTTATGCATTGGGTTATCTAGCAATTCTTCGGCTTGTTGGAGGGCGATTTTCACCTCTTGCTCTATTTCTGACCAAGATATTAAGCCATCTAATTGAGACGATGCTTGACATTGTTGAGCAATGGGAGAAGCAAATTTGATAGTGTTTGGTTGCATACAGATCAGACTTTGAACTAAATTCAGGCGATCATAGATGCTAGTGCGGGTCGTTGGTAACTGAGCTAAGTTGGTTTTTATAGTTGAGATTAAATCTTCAATTGCAGTTGCTTTGGGAATAATCTCTAGCTCTTTTCGTTGCACTGTCAAACTCAGCAAATTCAGTTGCGCCTTGACTTTTGTTGCCAAATTGGATGATAAAGCTGCTTGTTGATAACAGTCTGCTGCTTGTAAATAATATGTCGTAGCATCTCCCAGATTGGTATTAGCTAAACAGGAAAATTCAGAATTATCTGTGGCTAAACTTACAGCTTCGATAGCTTGGGATTCATTAGCTCGATTCCCTAAAGCAACAAGGGTATTGCCATAGCTGAGAAAAATAGCTCTACGATCTATTTTTAATTCCTCCGCTATTTCAGATGTCTCTTGTAAAACTATTTGAGATTGTTCAATATTGCCCGTAGCGCGAAGGGTATCACCAAAACTCAATAGAGCAGTAAATTTTTGTGGGGAACTGGGTTCGTTAACTAGTAGGGTTTGGGCTGACTGTAAGATTTTGCTGGCACGACGGTAGTACCCCAAATCTTGTAAAGCTTGAGCTTGGTTAATTTGAGTGTTAACAACTGCCTTGTTGTTTTCTAGCTGTCGATAAATTTCTTCTGCTTGTTGCCAAGTGATAAACGCTTTTTTTGACTGTCCTTGCGATCGCTTTATATTACCTTTAATCTCTAGACTATTAGCTAGAATACGTTGTTGAGATTTATTTATAGATTGAGTTTGTAATAATTTTAAGCTAGATGCGATCGCCTCTTCCGCTGCGGTTAAATCTCCTAGTTTCTGTTGCGTCAGAGCTAAATTACTCAACGCCATAGCTTGATTTAAAATGTCTTTATGCTGCTGAAAAAAATCTATAGCCTGCTGCCAAAATTGAATTGCTTCTACATATTTTTCTTGTTGATAAAGTTGTTTGGCTCGTTCTATTAATTGAGCAGTTTCATGCTCGTTTCGGGTAACTACGAGCCTAGATTTTGCTGAAACTTCAGTAGTGCTAATGGGTAGAATTGAGACGAAAGTAAAGATGGCGATCAAGTACTTGTACAACAATAAATTTTTCATCTTTTTTCAAGTTATTTGTTTTACGGAGCTTCAGAAATCATAATCAAAGAAAAATGTTTTGAAAGCCTTGTTCTTTCTTGGAAAGTTGCACGTTGTTAATTTGTTGCTGAACATATCACAAGAAACTCCAGTTAAGATTGAAATAGATACCGTCTTCTTGTAATGAATCTCCCTGGCTATCAACATCTACCAGAGGAATACCCCAATCGAGACGAGCATTAAAACCATTTCCCGCATTAAAATTGAGTCCAATACCGATAGAGGCTAAAAAATCATTGCTGATTTCCGTTTCGTCGCTATTCCAAATTGTTCCCATGTCCACAAAAGGAGTAAGCTGCAGCACTCCATCAATTCTGCGGAGGCTAAACAAAGGAATACGCACTTCAGCCGAAGAAAATACGCCATTGTCTCCCAACGCCAAATCCTGACGATAGCCACGGACGCTATCAAAACCACCAAGGCGAAACTGTTCTAGGGGAACGAGTTCAGTACTGCTTAACTGGATATCTCCTTTGAGCAAAAACAAGAAATCTTCGTCTAAACGCCTGACCCATTGGGATTGACCCCGCCAAGCAAAAAACGTACTGTCGGGAACACCATCAGAGTTCTGAGTTGCCCCAAATACATCTAAACCAACACTAAACTGCGATCGCAGTGCAAAAACATCATTATCATCGCGATCAACAAATTCCTGCACCAAACGCAAAGCAGCGATTTTAGTTTCGCCATTTTCATCTGCACCATTTGAGAGGGGAAAAGGAGTGTCTAGAAGTTGAGTTTTACTTTCTTGAAAAGAAAAAGTTAGTCCTAAAGCTAATTCTGACTCTGGATCAGCAATTAAAGGCTGACGAATGCCTAATTCATATTGTTCTGATTCTGACTGAATATCTAGGGGGGAAAAAGGATCTTCAATTACTTCATTATCGCTAAAACCATAGGCGAAGCGGATTGTACCGTTGCTGGCATTGAAAGGCAAAGTATAGGAAGTATCGATACTGTCACTACCTTCAGTATTGATGTAGTCAAAATTTATACTATCTCCAAAACCCAACACATTAGAGTGGATAAAACCAGCACCCCGACGATTTGTTCCCACGGAAGGTGAGCGTCTGTTGTCAAATTTGATGTTGATTTTAAATGGATCGGCTTCTTCAATTTCTACTTCTAGAATACTAGTACCAGGGCTAATATCAGCAGACAGTTCGGCAGAAACATTTTTAATCAAAGGATCAATCCTCAACATCTGTAATGCTTCTAGCAGTGAGTTTACATTAAGGGGCACTCCTGCATTTTTCTCAATCCTCGATCTGATATAGCCAGAGTTAAGATTTTCAGTTCCCGTAATTTTAATATCTTCTAGCTTTCCCTCTAAAATAAAAATAGTTACTGTTCCTCCTTCTATTTCTTGAGGCGGTATGTATGCACCAGAGTTTACATATCCGCGATCTGTGTATAGTTTCGTGATGGCAGCACGGGCTTGATAAAGTTCTGACAGTGAAAGAGGACGATTTTTATATTCTGAGATTACCGCAGCTAATTCTGCCGCGCTGAAAACGCTGCTGCCTATCACCTCAAATTTTTCGACTATTATTTTTGGCGAAACCGTCTCCTTAAGAAGCAAATCAGATTCGGCTTTTTCCAAGGAGGCTACTTCAAGCGTCACTGGCTCGACTTCTTGATCGCTGTCGGAATTTAAAGTGTATTTTTGAGTAATAATGCCTTCTTGGTGCTCTACAGCTTGCCTGAGTTGTTGAGCTAGCAGAGGTTGTGCATTCATTACTGTGCCAAATACAGCCAAAGAAAGTAACCAAGGAGCAACTTGATTATTTTCAATAGTTGATTTTAGCTTTGAAATCATTGGCATTATTTAGATTAAAGAAAGAAAGTATGAAGAAAAACTAAGGGTTTCAAAGTAGATGTGGTTTAATAACGAGTTATTTTAGTTTTATTTTTGCTTTTAGTGGTGCTAATAACGACGATCATGATGAAGGCAGTACTGGCATCAGTTCTGCTGTTTGACCTCAGATGAGCTGATACTGCTCTAACACTTTTGTTGAGATAAAATTAAAGCCACAAAACCTTTGCCAGATTAAGAACTTTAACAAATGCTGACACCAAAATAGAAATGTATCGCACAATACATAAGTGATTTTGTATCGCTGTTAACTTTATTATTGCGCTTAGGGTTAAACCAAAAAGCTAACTCTTTAGGAATTAACTTAAATTGAGCGCTGAAAATTTTTAGGTGTGAAGGAAAATGAATAAATTAATCCGCAACCTGCTGCTGGTTTGTCCAGCGACTGTAGGTCTTGTGCTAGGTTCACAAGTACAAGTCTCTGCCCAATCAGTTACAGGAGACAATTCTGGGATACTAAACCAAATCAATAGATATGGTCAAGAAGGACAGGCTGTACCGCTCAATCAGGTAACCAATGTTAATCAACTGCGGGATGTGTCCCCTACCGACTGGGCTTATGAAGCACTTCGCAGCTTGGTAGACCGCTATGGCTGTATTTCTGGTTTTCCCAATCAAACTTATCGCGGTGATCAGCCCTTATCCCGTTACGAATTTGCGGCTGGTTTGAATTCTTGTCTTAACCAGATCGAGCGCTTGATCGCTTCTCAAGGTGCATCGATAGATCCCACAGACTTAGATACAGTTAATCGTTTGGGGGCAGAGTTCGAGGCAGAATTAGGCGCACTCGGTGGGCGAGTAGACGAAGTTGAAGGTCGCACTGCTGTCCTAGAAGATAACCAGTTTTCTACCACTACCAAATTAGAAGGTGAAGTTGTATTTGGTATTAGCGGCGAGTTCAACACTACCGACAACGACGAAATAGTTTTCCAAGATCGAGTCCGTTTAGCGTTTGTCTCCAGTTTCTTTGGCGAAGACGCTCTTTATACTCGTATTGATGCCTCTAACGCTGGTTTTGGGTTTCAGACGGAAGATGGTAATGGCGACCCGATTGATTTGGACACAGGTACTTTGACCTACCAAACTAGCCCTAGTGGCAACGATGTCGGAATTGGTTGGCTAGCATACTACTTCCCCATTGGCGACAGAATTGATGTTTATCTTCCCGCTGCTTTTCCCCTGTGGGTTGACTTTGTTCCTTCTTTAAGTCCCTTCCTAGACTCTTTCACTGGCGCAAGTGGTTCACTTTCTAGCTTTGCCGAGTCAAGTCCAATCTATAAAATTGGTCTTGCTGGTGGTGGCGGTATTGGTGGTAACGTTGAGGTCACAGACTTTCTGACTATCAGCGCCGGCTTCTTTGGTGGTGACTCCTTTAACCCCAGCGAAAGTGAAGATGGTGGTTTGTTTAATGAAGAATATTCCATCTTGGGTCAGGCTACATTCAGTTTCTTGGATGATAGACTCCAATTAGCAGGTACTTACGTACTAGGGCAGTTGGGAGCGGACGACAATACTATTTTTGATCTTGGGGTTGGGACTGCCTCCGCAAGACAGCCTTTTGGTGCTAACGAAAAAGTAGCAGCAAACTCCTATGGTATCCAGGCAGCTTACCAACTTGGCGATCGCCTTGCTATAAATGCTTTTGGGATGTTTACCGATGCTCAAATCTCCGAAGATGGTGACGGAGAAGCCGATATTTGGTCTTATGGTGCAGGTCTTTCTTTCCCTGATTTGGGTAAAGAAGGTAATCTGGGTGCTTTGTTTGCGGGGGTTGAACCTTATGCTGACGATGAAAGTAATCCGATTCACCTTGAAGCTTTATACAAGTATCAGTTCAACGACAACATCTCTGTTACTCCTGGTGTAATGTACATTGTTAACCCTAACGGTAACGATGAAGATGATGATGCGCTCTTTGGAGTTATAAGAACCACCTTTACTTTCTAAGGTTTTTCTCTCTCCTTCAATAGCTAAATATGGCGTTGCTGATTTAGCAACGCCATATTTATTGCAGCGTTTGTGCGCGTACACGCTGCGTTCTTAGGCTATTTGCACGAACTTAAGCTTGAATAAATGCGATCGCCCTTCCCCTAAAATATCTAAAGGCGATCGCTTTTGTCTTCCAGTTATTAAGACCAAGAAGGTAAAATTAAACTTAGAACTTCTCGGTAACGCGCTTCATTGCTTCATTCACATTGTCCCGAGTGTTGAACGCCGAGATACGGAAATAGCCTTCTCCTGCTGCACCAAAACCTGAGCCAGGTGTCCCCACAACATTGCAGTTAAACAATAATTTGTCGAAGAAATCCCAGCTAGATAAACCATTAGGAGTCTTGACCCAAACATAGGGTGCATTTACCCCACCATATACCTGAATTCCTGCGGCGGTAAGCTGTTCGCGGATTATTTTGGCATTTTCTAGGTAGAAGCTGACTAATTCTTTGATTTGCTCTTGTCCTGCTGCGGAATAAACTGCCTCTGCACCCCGTTGCACAATATAGGATACGCCGTTAAATTTGGTAGATTGACGACGATTCCATAGCTGCCAGATCTGGACATCTGTACCGTCTTTCGATTTGCCAGTTAGATTTTGCGGCACAACGGTGAAGGCACAGCGAGTCCCTGTAAAACCCGCATTCTTAGAAAAAGAACGAAACTCGATCGCACAGTCTTTAGCACCTTCAATCTCATAGATAGAGTGGGGCAGATCAGGATCGGTGATAAAAGCCTCATAAGCAGCATCAAAGAGAATTAATGAGCCATTTTGTTTGGCATAGTCTACCCAGGCTTGGAGATGCTCTTTCGTTGCAGTTGCCCCTGTGGGGTTATTAGGAAAACAGAGATAGATCAGGTCCACTTTTTCCGCCGGAATTTCCGCCGTAAAGCCATTGTCGGCACTAATGGGCAGATAAACCAAACCTGCGTATTTGCCATCTACTGATTCTCCTGTATGCCCTGCCATGACGTTAGTATCAACATACACGGGATAAACAGGATCGGTAACAGCAATTTTATTATCGTCACCAAAAATATCCAGGATATTGCCACAATCGCACTTAGAACCGTCAGAGATAAAGATCTCCGAGGCATCTATATCGCAGCCACGGGCTTGAAACTCCTGCTTAGCAATTTTATCTCTTAACCAGAGATATCCCTGTTCGGGTCCATAGCCTTTAAAAGTATTGCGATCGCCCATTTCTTTAGTCGCTTCAATAATCGCATCACGACAGGCTGCGGGCAGGGGTTCGGTCACATCACCAATACCTAGTTTGATAATTGGTGCATCAGGATTATCTGCGGCAAAAGCATTTACTCTGCGCGCAATTTCGGGAAACAAATATCCTGCTTGTAGTTTGAGATAGTTATCGTTTATGGTTGCCATTGATTCTTCGCTACATACGTCATCTAATTAGCTTACTGTTATCTGGCGATTTTTGATGCAGCTACCATCTTGAGATTCATCCTGGGACTGTGAATTCAGGGTTACAGAGAGTCACAATAGTTTTTTCTGCTTCCCTTCTTGCCCGAAAACAACTCAAAAAAGGGGCAAAATAACTCTCCGCTAAGTTAAGGTAATACTAAAATCCCAATTTTAAATCCCCAGTTATTAGATCTAACCTCATGCAGTCATTTAAACAAATTGCCAATCACGTTTCACTACCGTCTTTAGGAATTGGTACTTGGTCTTGGGGCGATCGCCTATTTTGGGGCTATGGTTCAGATTATGGCGAAACAGAAGTAGCCCAGGCTTTTGAAGCGGCGATCGCCAATGGCGCAACTTTTTTTGACACGGCAGAAGTATATGGTTTAGGAGAATCAGAACGACTGATCGGACGCTTTCTCAAACAAACGACTCAACCAGTACAGATCGCTACCAAATATTTTCCCCTACCCTGGAGATTCAATGCTCAAGCTGTAGCAGAAACCCTCAACGATAGCCTCAAACGGCTTCAGGTAGAACAGGTGGCGCTTTATCAAGTACATATGCCTTTCAGCTTTTTGATGAGTCAGCAGACACTAATGGAAGCGTTAGCCAAAGAAGTAGAACGAGGCAGGATCTTGACGGTGGGAGTAAGCAACTATTCTGCGGAACAAATGCAGGAGGCACATACGCTTCTAGCGCAGTATAACGTCCCTTTGGCAGTAAATCAGGTTCGCTACTCTTTATTAACCAGGAAAATTGAACAAAACGGCATCTTAGAACTTGCCCGTAAGTTGGGAATTACGATTTTGGCATATAGTCCTCTAGATCAAGGATTGCTGACGGGGAAATACACACCAGAAAACACCGCTATTGTTCAGGGTGCAAGAAAATTAGATCCGAAGTTTTCGGTTGCTGGCTTAAACAAAATCGAACCTGTAATTACTAAACTGAAAGAGCTTGGGTCAAAATACGACAAAACCCCAGCACAGGTGGCATTAAACTGGCTGATAATGCAGGACAACGTAATTCCTATTCCTGGAGCAAAAAATGCTAAACAGGCTCAAGATAACGCAGGAGCGATGGGCTGGGGACTTGATTTAGAAGATGCTGAACAGCTAGGAAATTTGGCATTGAACATTTAACATTGAGCATTAAACATTTCAACTGCGTCCATAAAGAAAACAGTTGGCGGCTAACGATCAGTAACGACTCGCCAGAATAAGGCTCACCTAATCAGTGACTAGCAATCACATAGCCATCAGAATATGGCTAAAAGTTCAGAATGCTGTCACAAAAAAGTCATATCACCAATTTAAATTGGGAATATAGAGAAAAGCTTAAAACAGTTTAAGTCTTATCTACGGCTTTTCCTTCAATCTATTTAATTCAGCAATCATATTTTCTGTTAATTGACCATAAACACTATGACACAGTTATCACTTTGGAAAAAAGCGACTTCTTCTATATCTTTGGTTTTACTAGGTGGAGGAATTGCTTTGGGGGGTAATTACTTAGTTAATAGTCCAGAAGGTTTTGCGATCGAAAATGATAGTGGGAGTAAGGTTGCCCCAGCAGATACTCAAAACAGTGATTTACAGGCTGTTATTGCTGTGCCTCAAAACTACGTCAGCCAGGTAGTTAATCAGGTAGGTGATTCTGTAGTCAGAATTGATGCTTCTCGTAAAGTTGCTACTAATGTCCCTGCTGCATTTAACGATCCTTTCTTCCGACAGTTTTTTGGTTCCCAAGTGCCCAATATTCCCAACGAACAAATTAGACGAGGGTTGGGTTCAGGTTTTATTGTCAGTTCTGACGGCTTAATTCTCACTAATGCTCATGTAGTGGAAGGAAGTGACAAAGTAAAAGTGACCCTTAAAGATGGTCAGGTCTATGAGGGGGAAGTAATGGGAACAGATTCTCTGACTGACGTTGCGGTAATTAAAATTGAAGCAGACGCTTTGCCCGCAGTAACCTTTGCTGACTCAGATAACTTACAGGCGGGAGAATGGGCGATCGCCATTGGCAATCCTTTGGGTTTAGATAATACCGTCACCAAAGGTATTGTAAGTGGTACAGGCAGAACCAGCGCCCAAGTAGGTGTTGCCGACAAGCGAGTCAGCTTTATTCAAACTGATGCCGCTATTAACCCTGGTAACTCTGGAGGACCTTTATTAAACGCCAGAGGAGAGGTAATTGGCATCAACACAGCTATCATCAAAAATGCTCAAGGATTAGGCTTTGCTATTCCGGTGAATGCTGCTAGAGATATTGCGGAAGAACTGATCGCGAAAGGAAAAGTAGATCATCCTTTCTTAGGAATTCAAATGGCAAGGATTACTCCTGAACTAAAGCAAGAATTAAAAAGTCAGAGAAATCTTAATGTAGCCGCAGCAGAAGGAGTTTTAATCATAGACGTAGTTCCCAACTCTCCCGCTGCTCAAGCAGGATTAAAGTCTGGTGATGTTATTCAAGAGATTGCAGAACAAGAGATTACTACAGCGAATCAGGTACAGCAAACCGTGGCTAAGACTGAGGTTGGCGATCGCCTAAATCTTGCTCTGCTGAGAAATGGTAAGCAGCTAACCAGAGAAGTACAAGTTGGCATTCTGCCTCAACCACAAACAGCCAATCGCTAAGTAATGCTGATGCCGTTGCAACTTTTATCGCGGTGTTGAATAG
>JBCCNG010000117.1:0-9497 GCA_039025955.1 Cyanobacteria bacterium P01_C01_bin.72
GCAATGTGCTGCTCTTAACCGCATGATTCAACTATGCAAACCTCAAAGTTACATTGTTACTCCATAATTCAATTCTTTCCGTAATTTCTAATTTCTCTACCCTTTTCTTCATTCATGCAACAACGCCACTAAGAACTAGTAACCAATTGACAAACAACACAAAAGGTTAACTTGTCACCAACGCCCCTTCGCCTTTTCCCAGCCTCTAACGAGAAATCAATTTTGTACAGGTACTTATTGTCCTACACAGCTTGCCTGTTGTATCGTGAATTGTTGACAGAAATATAATCTTAGATATTAGATAGATGTCCCAAGGAAGCATAAAAGAGTTACATCAGCAGTTGGTGAGCAAAGAACGTTCAGCGGTAGAAATTGCCCAGGCGACTTTGCAGCACATCGAAGCAGTCGAACCAAAGGTCAAAGCATTTATTTCTCTGACTGCGGAATCAGCATTAGCTAGCGCCCAAGCAGTAGACGATAAGATTGCGGCGGGGGAAGATATCGGCATCCTCGAAGGTATTCCTTTGGGGGTTAAAGATAATATGTGTACCAAGGGGATCAAAACCACCTGTGCCTCACAAATCTTGGCAAATTTTGTGCCTCCTTATGAATCTACAGTTACTCAGAAGCTCAAAGATGCAGGGACGGTAGTTGTTGGCAAAACCAATCTCGATGAATTTGCGATGGGGAGTTCTACCGAAAACTCTAGCTATCAAACTACCGCTAATCCTTGGGACTTGGAACGTGTACCTGGGGGGTCTTCTGGGGGGTCTGCCGCCGCCGTCGCCGCAGGAGAATGTGTTATTTCCCTCGGTTCAGATACGGGCGGGTCAATTCGCCAGCCAGCCTCGCTTTGTGGGGTAGTAGGTTTAAAACCGACTTACGGCTTGGTGTCGCGCTTTGGTCTAGTGGCTTACGCTTCTTCCTTGGATCAGATTGGTCCTTTTTCCCGTACTGTTGAAGATTCGGCGATTTTATTAAATGCGATCGCTGGATACGATCAGAATGACTCTACCAGTCTTAAGGTAGATATCCCCGACTACACTAGCTATCTTCAGCCCGAATTAAAAAAGGGTCTGAAAGTGGGCATTATTACGGAAACCTTTGGCGATGGTTTAGATCCAGTGGTAGCGGAAACGGTACAAAAAGCGATCGCCCAACTGCAAGAAATGGGTGCAGAAGTCCAAGAAATTTCCTGTCCCCGTTTTCGCTATGGTTTACCCGTCTACTATATGATTGCTTCTTCGGAAGCCTCGGCAAACCTCGCTCGTTACGATGCGGTTAAATACGGCGTCAGGGAGGAATCGGAAAATCTAGTGGAAATGTATACTAAAACTCGTGCTGCGGGTTTTGGTGCAGAAGTTAAACGCCGTATCATGCTCGGTACCTATGCTCTCTCAGCGGGTTATTATGACGCTTATTATCTCAAGGCGCAAAAGGTACGGACTTTGATCAAGCAAGATTTCGATAACGCCTTTGCTGATGTGGATGTGCTTGTCTCTCCCACTTCTCCCTCTACCGCATTTAAAGCAGGAGAAAAAACCGACGATCCGCTGGCAATGTATCTTTCGGACTTAATGACTATTCCTGTTAATCTGGCAGGTTTACCTGGTATCAGTATTCCTTGCGGGTTTGATAGTCAGGGTTTACCAATCGGTTTGCAGTTGATTAGTAATGTCTTGCGGGAAGATATTCTATTTCATGTTGCTCATGCTTATGAACAGGCGACAGAATGGCATCAAAAACAGCCAAACTTTTGAAGGGATAAAGGACTTTTAAGGGATGAAGGATGAGGGATGAGGAGGAATAAGTGATGCTAAATAGTTCTATTCCTCCACCCCTTTGTTATTAACAGCTATTAATAGCGCTAAATTTCGTCGGGAATGACCCATTTTGGAGGTTCGGACAGCTTTTTCATTCTAGCTATTTCTGCTATTTCAATCATCTTGTCTAACGGGGTATCTTTGATAAAACTAGATGCCTCATTTTGATATTCTTTATTGGGACAGCTATCGTCTAATACGCAGCCGCTAGTGCAGTCTACCGCACAGTTTACTTGTTCAGAAGTCATGTTCTCACGCTTAAAAATTCATCTTTAAGCATTCTAGTAGTTTTTATTGCTGAAAACTATCTGAGAAAATAACTCTATCCTAAGTACTACATATTAGTTGGCTAGAGAGAAATAAGCATAGGTAAAAATAAGGAGTATGGATGCCAAAAAATCAGAGAGAGAGAGGGAATAAATGGTGTAAATTCATCAGAATCTTTAGCAATCAAAAATCAGAGACCATACCATTTCTCAAATAGAAGTAAGATGAAAAAGACTTTGCCTGATTATAAAAGTTGCAGCTAAATTTGAAATTTGCGATCGCTAATAAGAGGTATTTGCCCTAGCTACAGGCTGTAACCCAATCAACATTTGCCCATTATTGATTATTCATTGTTAATTATTAATTGATTAATACCCCTCTGGCTTAACGATTGAAATATAGGGTTGACTGAGATACTTGTTGGCTACTTCTTGTATCTGTTGAGCCGTAATCGGCGGAATAGTTGCTTGGAAAGTATGATCAAACTCTACTCCGAGTCCCAGAGTTTCATACCAGCCGTAGGTTTGGGCAATTTCGCCATTAGTCTGTTTGCCGAGGGCATATTGTCCCAGCATTTTATTCTTAGCACCTTGGATTTCAGCTTCGGTCAAAATTTCCTGGGTTAATCTGGCTACTTCTGTACTCAAACCATTTATCGCCGTCTCTGTATTTGTCGGTGCTGTACCCATGTAGGTAATAAACGGTGCAGTATCAAGACGAGTGGGGAAAAATGCCGAAACATCATAGGCTAGTCCCCGCTTTTCTCGCAGTTCCACAAAAAGACGACTAGAAAGCCCGTTACCCAGATATGTACTAATCAGTTTTAAAACAGGATAGTCTTGAAGATTTACTTTTGTCCCCAAATAACCCAACATCACAATAGACTGTTGAGTATCTTGGATGATCTCCTGCTGGGAAGGATCGAGAATGGGAGAAGGTAGTGTCGCAGTGGGCAAAGGGTGATCAGGTTGTTCCCAGTTACCAAAAACTTCAGCAATTAGATCCGTAGCTTGTGCTGGGGTAATTCTTCCTGATAAGCTAATTACCAAATTATCGGGGCGAAAATAGGTTTGATGGTACTGCTGTAGATCCTCACGAGTCAAGTTGCTAACGCTAGCCTCTGTACCCAGCACCGAGATGCCGTAAGGATGACTTGGATACATTTGTTGGCGCAGTTGATTAAAAGCAACGTTAAAAGGCTGCTCTTGCTGTGATTTAATCCCTTGTAGAGTTAACTTGCGCTCTAGTTCTACTTCCGATTCAGGGAAAGTTGGCGATCTCATAATCTCCCCCAACAACTTCAACATTGGTGAAAAGTCAGCAGATACCGTCTTTAAACTGAGAGAAAAGTAGTCCGTTGAGGCATCTGTTCCCAGCCCTGCACCAATAGATTCGATTTTTTCTGCAATTTCTAATGCTGATAGCTTTTTTGTACCTTTGGTGATTACCGCCGAGACTAAATGAGCTAATCCTGCTTGTTCAGATGATTCAATAATTGTCCCCGCACCTTTAACAAAAAAGCGACCTGAAATAATATCTGCTGCTTGGTTTTCCACCACAATCAAGGTGATGCCGTTCGCTAAAACTGAGCGATGTAAGTTGGGAATAGCTATAGTGGAATTAGGAGACATGTAGGTATTCAGTAGGTATAGAAATGAAATTCTTTTGTCATCAGCCGTCTAAACCGCCTCTATATATCTAAGCAGCTTTTTACTCAGTAGATAGAGCAATTAAGGAAAAAAACCGAAATATTTAGCATTGAACATTAACCATTGTGCATTTATCGGTCGTTGGGTTTATTAGCGATCGCAATATCGCAAGATTAATACCCATCCCTGATTTTTTTACTCATCCCTCATCCTTCATCCTTCATCCCTCAAAAACATGTCTTCCTGGCGCGATCTCGTAGGTTATTTTAGTAGATATAAAGTGATCGCTATATTTAGCATCGCTGCTTCTAGTCTGTTTGAAATTATCGATTTGGTAGTTCCCTACAGCATTGGACAAATTTTAAACGTTCTGTCGGATCAGCCTTTGGACAAGCCTCTGGCGGGTTTGATTGCCCTAACGCAAAATCTGGGGAACTTTCCCCCTGGTAAATGGCTATCTCTTGGGGTACTGCTGGGCATTATTTTTCTAGTAACGGTAGTGCGATCGCCAATCCAGCCTTGGATCGGTGTCTGGCATCACTGGGCAATCTCTCTTAAAGCAAGGAGAGATCATTTTAGTAAAGTTGTGAGCAAAATTCTCACTTTACCCCTTGGTTATTATGATGAAAACAATCCAGGGCGTATTGCAGGGCGGATCGCCAGGGGAATTGAAAATCATACCTGGACATATCCTGAGATAGCAGGGCAGCTAATTCCTAAATTAGCGAGAATTCTGGGGATTTTTGTCTTGATTCTCTTGATTGAGGCGGGAATTGCGATCGCTTTTCTCTTTTCTTTTGTGGTTATTTTG
Organism: Cyanobacteria bacterium P01_C01_bin.72; assembly: GCA_039025955.1. Lineage (GTDB taxonomy): Bacteria > Cyanobacteriota > Cyanobacteriia > Cyanobacteriales > Xenococcaceae > Waterburya. The sequence goes on from JBCCNG010000117.1 coordinate 4,551, forward strand.
GGCTACAGCCTCAGACATCTGAGGATTTTGGTAGCAAAGGAAGAGTTACTGGAAAAACATCAGGAGAACACCGAAAGCCGTACCTCCGAAATTATTACTAACATTAAAACCGTTAAGTCTTTCGCTACCGAAGCCCAAGAATATCAAAGACAGCAGCAGCGTTTTGAGCGAGAGTTTAAATACGTCACCTATCGGATTCATCGCGGCTACGTGAATTTAATCACCTGGTCACGCACCGTAATCCAAACCTGCGTTTTCCTTGTCCTACTGTTTACTCTGATTTCTACCGTCAGGGGTAACATAACTCTGGGACACTTTATCACTACCCTGACAGTTTCTAGTATGGCTTATGCCGAGCTTGAACCAATTAGCCAGCTTGCAGAAATTTTTGCTCGTCGCTATGCTTCGATGCGGCGCTTTCACGATTTTATGCAGCTTGATTCGGGAGTTGATGCCGCTAGTCTTAATTTGGAAAATGCTCAGGACAATCCCTACAGGTTTGACGGCAAATTAGAAGTTAGGCATCTCAGCTTTAGTTATACTCCCAACTATGAAGCGACTGATGAACCCAGGCGGCTAATTCTCGATGATATTAATCTGCTGGTAGAACCCTATCAGACTGTCGCTCTAGTTGGTCGTTCGGGTTCTGGTAAATCTACCTTAGTCAAATTACTATTTCGCTATTTTGAACCCAATCAGGGGGGTATTCTGATTGATGGCAAGAATATTACCCAATTAGATGTTGCCCGTTATCGTCGTCGTCTAGCGATCGTTCATCAAGACGTAGATATTTTTAACGGTACTGTTTGGGACAATCTCATCTATGGTAATCCCCAGGTAGATCGAGAGCAGGTCAAGCAAGCCTGTCGTATAGCTAGAGTGGATGAATTTATTGATGAGCTACCTCAAGGCTATTCAACTGTTGTGGGGGAAAGGGGAGTTAGACTATCTGGAGGACAAAAACAACGTCTAGGGATCGCTAGAGCCTTAGTTGTCAATCCCGATATCTTAATCTTTGACGAGGCAACATCTAGCTTAGATTACGAGTCGGAGCGTTCAATTCAGCTAGCAATGAAATCTATTTTAGGTACTCGCACGACAATCATTATTGCTCATCGTTTGAGTACCATCCGCGAAGCAGATAAAATTGTTGTCTTGGATGCAGGGAAAATAGTTGAGGTTGGCAGTCATACCGAATTGTTAAACCATGGCGGTATTTACCATCGCCTTCACTCCCTACAGAAAACAGGAGAAGTGTTTAGTTAGCCAGAACTTCAACCACTAAACCACAAGATATTCACTTCTTGCTCTTTACTACATAGGAGCAAGCCCTTTGTCACTCCTCATCCGAGTCATTGTTGTCTACTTTGGGAACAATATTAGGACGTTCCATATTTTCCCAACCAGCAGGGCGTTTGGAATTGTACCAGGCGATCGAGCCGATCACCACGGCTGCTAGGAAACCTACTACATATACCGCCACAAAATACGTGGGAAATTCACCCGCTACTGCAAACAGTAAATTCATATTCTAAAAAATAGTTTTTATATTTATTGCTCTGCAATATTATCAAAAATTGCTTCTTTCTCAAATGTTTGTCTGAGAATTCTTGAAAGTTCAAGGAATAATTTTTGCTTCCAGGTCGCTACTGCAAACTAAATTAATAAAGCTCTCGACGGGATTTGAACCCGTGATCTCCTCCTTACCAAGGAGGTGCTTTACCCCTAAGCCACGAGAGCGATTTCGTAACCTGAAACCCTCTAGAAACTATTCTTAATTCCTAGCCTTATTGGTGTAAGGGCGTTTCAGAACCCTTGTGATTATAGCACCAACTCAAAGTTTTAGTAAAGAAAGGCTGAGTGGGAGCATTCCATTTCGGCAAATAAATATATCTACCTAACGGAAAATTATCAGTTACTTTTAGCTATCAGCGCAGCGCGTACGCGCACAAAGGCGCTTCGTTCGCCGCATGTTCGTCGTAAGACGATATCCGAAGGTGTATCCTTTAGGACTGATAAGGCGCAGCCCCATTCGGGGCAGATCGCTCTTAGCGAGCTGGATGCAAAACATCGCCCTTACGCGCTATCAGCTTTAATCCATATTTAGCGTCGTCTAAAAACAAACAAAACTATCTATGGTAGTTGACTAAAACTATTTTTTCTTAACTTGTCACGATTGCCCAATCCCCAATCCCTCATACAAAGCGGCTTGCACTTGCCGCATTGAGTGTATCCTCTAGGACTAACAGTTAACTTCTAAACTATAGGTTTCAACAGCGTGGTTTAATTATTTATTACTCTGCTGAATTTTCTGATTAAAATATTCCACTTTGTAATTCAAATCTTTAGCTATTTCTAACGCTTCTTGAAAGTATTGTTTAGCCTGCTGTTTTTGGGCTGATTCTAAGTGTATTTTGCCTAATGTGTCATAAGTGTTAACCAAACCGTAATAGTTGTAAGCCTGACGCTGGAGGTCTAGTAAGCGCTCAAAGGTGTCGATCGTCTGCTGTTGTTCTCCCTGTCGTTGGTATAGTTTTCCTAAACCTGTTAAGGCATCATTGGCGATCGCATATTGTTGGGCTGTGGATGCTAAGGTAAAAGCTTGTTCGTAGGCTGTAACCGACTTAGCTACTTGGTTTAAGGTTTCGTAATCTAGAGCGATCTCTAGTTCTAGTTGGGCGGATGCTGCTGTTTTCTCCGCTGCGGTATAAGATTTGATTAAGCGTTTTTTTGTGCTGATAGCCAGTTTAGTTTGTGCGGTGCGATCATAGATATTAGCTAGAGTTTGCAGGTATGAATCGATCTTGTCATCTGGCTGGGGTTTGGCTTGAGCTAAAGCCAACAAATTTTGATAAGTTACTGCTGCTTCAGAGTAGTTAAACTGAGCTAAGTATAGTTCCCCCAAGGTTTGCAGATTGGACTCCACCGCAGCGGAATCGGCGATAGCTTGGTTGCGGGCTAGAATTTGTTGATAAATAGCGATCGCCTCTTCTAAATAGCGCACCTGTTGGTAAGCTGTAGCTAGTTTTTGCCACATTTGAATAGATGGCTGCTCGGTTTCTCTTGTTGATTCAACAGTAGATTCAACTGTAATTAAACGGTTGGCGATATTCCGCAGATCCTCGCTCCTATTTTCCTTCCAGGCGATCGCTCCTACCTCTCCCAAAGTCTCAATTTCCGTAACTGTACCAACTGCACGGGCTAATTTTAACTGACGATACCAGAGTTCAAATGCTTCTTCGCTATTGCTCTGTTTCAATTCCGCCTTAGCAGCCCGATTAAGCTGCGCCATCTCTTGCTTAATTCGCCTAATTTCAAAAGCAGAGAGCTGCCTTTTTCCATAACCAAGAGGAATAACGCGATCGCTTTGATCTATTTCAATATCTAGTGGATTAGTCGTTTTAGATTGGGCTAATAGGCGACAAGCTGGAGCAAGAACAATACTTCCCCCAAGCAAAACGCTAAATATAGTCGTTCTGATTAATTTCCTCAGGGTCTAAGTTATCGTTTCGGGGGATTGGGGATTGGGGATTGGGGATTGGGGACTATAGTACAAAGCGAGTTTTTTACCTCTTACCTCTTACCTCTTACTTACTACCTCCCACAAACGGATAAACCCCTGTAATTACTTCATTGGCTTTGAGCTTACCAACTCTTTCCCCTGGACTATTTTTCTCGCCTTCAACCAGACTGTTTACAGGTAAGATTAGGCGGCGATCAATACTTGTGGTCAGTAGGATATTTTCTCTACCCGTAATGGGGGTAATTCCTGCCAGGTTATCTTCTTTAGTCGTAAACTGAAGCGCTTGAGTTCCAATATCGCCACGATTACCTAAGCGCAAGGAATTAACTGGAAGACGTTTCCCGAATCCCAACTCAGTAATTACGGCAATTGAGTCTTCGGGCATCACGTTGCAGCAGCCTGCTAAACCTTCTCGCATACGCAAGCGCATAACTCGACTCCCCTGGGCATTTCTGCCCATGAGCGGAATCTGGAGATCATCGATCGGTAAACGTAGGATTCTCCCTCCCGTAGTGGCGATCGCCATTTGCTGTTGTTCGTCGGTAAAGCAGAAGTATTTTAGGGTATCTTTTTCTTTGAGCTTAATTAATACCAGCCCGCGATTACCCAAAGCGTCTAATTCTTTAGCTGCCAGGCGTTTAATAATTCCTTTCTCGGTTAACATCATCAAGTCTAAATCCTGATGGTTTTCGGGGAGGAAGAAATGTGCCACTGAGCTTTTGGCATCCCTTTGAGCCGCTTCCGAGAGTAGCTCAACAGCTGGTAGTTCAGTTGTTTCCAGACTGGAAGGAACTTCTTCCATTGGCACAGGGTAGGCTTTGCCACTATCGGTAACGACGATTAATTTCTCGCGATTGCCTACAGGTTCTTGATGCAGCAGAAAGTCTTGTCCCTTATTCGGAGTTGTGGTTTCTTCCTGATCAGGATTAACCCAGTAGATACACCCTGAACTAGTAACTTTTAATTTCGCTTCGGGCGATCTCTCGAAAGTTAAGCTAGGGGAAACTGCTAAAGCAGGATCTTTCTTCGGAATTTTCGCTTTACTGGTCTTGGTCGCCGCTGGCAGATCTTCATTAACTTTGACATTGATAATACGTGTGCGACGTTCATCGTTAAACTTACGCTTGAGTGATCGCAATTCCTTTTTCAGGGACTTCATTAACTCGTGGCGATCATCTAGAACATTGTTGAGATGGGAAATACGCTCATTAAGATCGGCTAATTCTGTTTCTAGCTTCTGCTTTTCTAGTCCCGTTAGACGACGCATGGGCATTGCCAAAATTGAATCTCCCTGAGTGGGGGAAAAACCGAGCTGATCCTGAAGGCTGATTTTAGCGGTTGTACCGTCAGGAGCGTGACGTAGGATTTCAATCACCGCGTCAATATCATTTAGCGCCAGTAACAAACCTTCTACTAAATGTAGC
>JBCCNG010000118.1:0-9475 GCA_039025955.1 Cyanobacteria bacterium P01_C01_bin.72
ATAACTGGTTTATTTTTGTATGTTATTTTTATCAAAAAAGGTTACGAAAAATTTACAAAAATGCGTTTCTTACAAAATTGGATAACAATACTAAACATTTCGTTAACAAATTTTAAAAAAAAAAATGAGTAAATACATCAATACTTGTGTTGCATATTTTAATATTTTTTAGGTTGACTTAAAATCATATTTGTGTGTTGGGAATATTAAGTGATTGATGCCGTTTTAGCATTGGCGATCGCAAATTGTTTAAATTTTTCTTTTAGGCGTTCTTTAATTTTAGCGATCGCCAAATAATTTAGATGATTTTTACTTGGCTACTTGTTGTGGGTCGATATTGATAAAAGGTAATGCGCCATTGCCTCCCATAACAGTAGGGAACTTACCGTCCCATTTGTTTATTGCTTCCTTTTGTAGCAGGGCAGGAGTTAAAGTCAACTTCTGTAATCTCTGAGCTTCAGCTTGTCCCTTGGCACGATTAATTTCTGCCTGAGCAGTTTTTTCAGCTTTTAAAGCTTCAAAGTCCGCTTGTTTTGCTTGTTGTTCCGCAATCTGTTTGGCTTCAATCGCCCTAGCGAATTCAGGAGAAAAAGAAACATTAACTAAGGAAACATCATCGACTATGATTCCATAATCATCTAATCTTTCTTTAAGCTCCTCATCAATTTGCTGCTTGATTTCTTTCCGCTTAGTGATAATTTCTTCGGCATTTTTCTGCGCCGTAGCAGCTTTTACGATTTCCGCAACAGCAGGAGTAATAATCCGAAAGACAATTTGTTGCTCATCTCCCACTCGTTGAAAGACCTTGTTTACTTTTTGCGGATCGATATGCCAATTCAATGCCACCTGGGTTTTAATATCTTGTAAATCTTTAGAAGAAGCTTCTGCATCAATATCATTTTTCTGGACACGCACACTAAGAGATTTAACCGTATTAACCACAGGGATGATTGGATGCAAACCCTCATCTAAAATTGTTTCCTGAACCTTCCCAAAACGCATCATTACGCCACGATCGCCTGCCTTAATAATAGTGAAAGACTTAAACATGCCCAAGATTGTAAATAGTAATAAACCTAAACCACCATAGACAATTAACTTATAAGGAACTTGTGGATATTTCATAATATTTCGCTCTTATTACTATTAATAACAAACAATATCTTAACGGCTTAATTTCAATCCAGTTTTGGTTGGACTAAGCTAATTGCCAACTACAAACCATATTTTAGTATTTTTGATTGGATGATTGCTCATACTTTTATCTAAATTAACCCCATAAATTAAAAGCTTAATCCCTGGCTGCCTGACACAAGTATCTAGAAGTATTGATATACTGATTCTCATCACATACCCACTGTCCCTCGGCTATAATTTGCTAAACTAAAAAATCAAATTTAGTTCTTTAGTACTAAAAATATAAGCTTATGGCTCTTAACGTTGTTAATCTAGTTGGTCGCGCGGGTGCAAATCCAGAGGTCAGATATTTTGACTCTGGTTCAGTTAAATGCACCTTGCCTCTAGCTGTAGATCGTCGTAGTCGCAATAGCGATCAGCCTGATTGGTTTAACCTGGAATTATGGGGAAAAACGGCTGAAGTTGCTGGAAACTATGTCAAAAAAGGTAAGCAGATTGCGGTACAGGGTTCTTTCAAAATTGAAACTTGGACTGATAAAAATACGGGAGGACAGCGTTCTCGCCCCATTATCAAAGTAGATCGTTTAGAATTGCTAGGTTCAAAAAGAGATAGTGATCCAGGTGCAGTCAGCGGCTACCCAGGTGCAGTTAGCGGCTATCCAGAGTAACAGCAACTAGAGACAGATATGGGAGATGGGGGAAATCGCGATCGCTTTTTTAGCAGAGAAAGTCTGTGGCTCATCTATCTACTCTTAGCCGCAGTAGTTCTTTACACAGCAAATTTAGGTGGTTTGCCCCTAAGAGATTGGGATGAGGGGATTGTTGCAGGAGTTGCCCGCAATATTTGGCGAGCAGAATCGGGCAGTCAAACTTGGCTTTATCCAACGATCAACTATAGTGAACCCTACTGGAACAAACCGCCTCTGGTTCACGGCTTAATTGCTCTAAGCTATCAAATCTTTGGCATCAGCGAATGGAGTACCCGTCTAGCACCCGCTTTGCTCTCGGCTGCATCTGTGCCTTTAGTATATCTAATCGGTAGAGAAATTTTCCCCCATCTTTCAACCGCTATTTTAAGCGCTCTTGTTTACCTAAACCTCTTGCCTGTTGCCCGTCATGGTCGTGTCGCAATGCTCGATGGAGCGATCTCCTGCTGGTTTTGTTTCGGAGTCTGGTGTTTGTTGCGGGGACGGAAAAAACATGGTTGGCTGCTAGGTACAGGCATAGCCTTGGGCATGATTTGTCTCACCAAGGGCATCATGATAGGAGTGTTGCTGGGGGGAATTTTGCTCTGCTTTATCGCTTGGGATAGCCCAAAACTGTGGCAAATTTCCTATCTGTGGACTGGATTATTGTTGGGCTTAATTCCCGCAATTTCCTGGTACACACTTCAGTATCGCCATTATGGAGCAGCTTTTCTCGGTATCAACCTGGGAACTCAGACCTTTAACCGCATTTGGTCGCCCATTAGCACCATTGCCGCCCCACCCTGGTACTATTTGTTAGAAATAGCCAAATACGGGCTACCCTGGCTGATATTTCTGCCCTACGGACTAAAAATAGCCTTAAGGGAACGTCATTTAAGCTGGGGCAAACTAACTTTAACCTGGAGCGTTATTTATCTACTGGCAATTTCCCTGATGAAAAGCAAATTGCCCTGGTATGTATTTCCTGTTTATCCCGCCGTATCTTTGCTCGTAGGAGTAGGTTTAGACAGAATTTGGCGTAAACAACAGCCCACTCGTTTCTGGCAGGTATCTTTAACTATCATTGCTGTCGTTTGCTGGCTGGGTAGTGGCTATTATGGCTTAGTGGCGCAAGCTCCTCAAGTCGAGGTGGTGATCGTTTTACTAGTAGTTGCCATCAGCTTTTCCGTTGCCTCAGTGCTGCTCTGGCAAGGCAATCGTCATTTCATAATCGTTATGATTGCTGGTTTTTATTTAGCCTTGCTGCTGCTGTTTAATTCGAGCCAGTGGCTTTGGGAACTGAATAGTGATTTTGCCGTCAAGCCCGTAGCTAGCGTACTCAGAGAGCATACACCCCAACAGAAAATTTATACCAGCTACCCTACTCTCCGTCCATCGTTAGAATTCTACAGCGATCGCACTATTTTACCCCGCTCGAAGTCTGAACTAGAGGAGATTTGGCAAGAGACTGCACCCAGTTATTTTCTGGTTGATAGCCAAGCAGTTGCCGAACTTAAACTTCAATCCCCCAAGATCTTGGGACACAGTGGTTCTTGGCAAATAGTGACTCAAAAGAGCGCAAAATAGTTAAATATGGTCAATCTCAACCGATATAATATCATTTCCAAGCAAATAGCTGTAATTAGCCATAACTAACCATGGAATTAAAATATGCTCTTGTCCATGAATGGTTAACTCCCCTGGCCACGGGAGGTTCTGAACTAGTTGTACAAGAAATCTTAAAACACGTAGAAGCCGATCTATATGCCCTGATTGATTTTGAATCCGTCAATCCCCAGAGCTATCTTTATCAAAGATCAATTCAAACCACCTTTCTGCAAAAGTTTCCTCAAGCCCGTCAGGGAATTCAGAAATACCTCCCGCTACTACCTTTGGCGATCGAACAGCTAGATGTTAATCAGTATGACGTAATCTTATCCTCTTCTCATGCCGTGGCAAAAGGAGTGCTAACCAATCCTCATCAGCTTCATATTTGTTATTGTCATACCCCAATGCGCTATGCTTGGGACTTAACTTTCGATTATTTGCGAGGCGATCGCAAGGGAAAAGGGATACAAGGATTGATTGCTCGATATATTTTGCATCGTTTGCGGGAGTGGGACGTAATCTCCGCCAATAGAGTTGACTACTTCATTGCCAATTCAAAACATACCGCCAAACGAATCTGGCGCTGCTACCGTCGTCCAGCTAAAGTCATTTATCCGCCAGTTGCTCTTGATAAATTCGATTTCCAGCCCGAAAAAGCAGATTTCTATCTGACAATTTCCCGATTAGTAAGTTATAAACAAATATGCTTAATCGTCAAAGCATTTAATCAGCTCAAAAAGCCCCTGGTAATTATTGGTTCAGGCTCACAATTATCAGAGATACGTCAACTAGCCGAGCCTCATGTCCAGGTTCTAGGTTGGCAGCCGCAAGATATTGTCCAACAATACATAACGAGAGCCAAAGCTTTTGTCTATGCTGCTTGTGAAGATTTTGGCATTGCCTTAGTTGAAGCTCAAGCTTGTGGAACACCAGTAATTGCCTATGGAAAAGGAGGTGCATTAGAAACAGTTAAAGATATTCGTCAATGTCCTGAAGACGGAACGGGTCTATTGTTTGAAGCTCAACAGCCAGAGGCATTAATTGCGGCGGTAAATAGTTTTGAACAGTTACAGTCCCAAATCGAGCCAGAACATTGTCGTCAGCAGGCTAAGAAATTTAGCCCAGCGATTTTTCAGCAAACTTATTTACAATATATTGCAGATTGCTATCAGGAGTGGCAATCAAAATAGCTAATAATAATTCCAATGATTCTATCCAACTTTTGATTGGCTAAATTAAAAATCGATAGATTTATGATTGAACGGTGTGGTGTGATGAGTGAAGGAGTAAGATGACTGCCAACAGCCAGCTTATTTCCGTCAAGATAGTACAGGGGTTAATCAGAAAGAGCGGTCAAGCTTTTTTCAATCCTTATAGATTGAAACTGAAACTATCCTCCTTAATCTTAAACGGAAATTTTTATAAAAGAATGTTTGATATAGTTTTTGCTTTATCAGTATTAACTATATTCTCTCCCATGTATTTGATTCTCATGATTTTAGTTGCTTTAAATTCTCAAGGACCTATATTTTATGTCCAGAAGAGAATTGGTAGAAATCATCAGCCTTTCAACTGCATCAAGTTCAGAACTATGGTTAATAATGCTGACAAAGTGTTAGAAACAATCATGCAGGACTCAGATCAGGTTCGTCAGGAGTTTCAAGAAAGTTTCAAGCTAAAACAAGACCCGCGAATTACGAAAGTAGGTCGATTTCTGCGTTTAACTAGTCTGGATGAGCTACCTCAGTTTTGGAACGTACTTAAAGGAGAAATGAGTGTAGTTGGTCCCAGACCTTTAGTTCCCGAAGAGCTACCAAAATATGGGCGCAAGATTAATACTGTACTACAGATAAAACCAGGAATTACTGGACTATGGCAAGTTTCGGGACGAAATGATATTCCCTATCCCAAAAGGGTACAAATTGATGTCTATTACGCCAAAAGTCGTAGCTGGCTGCTAGACTTGTGGATAATTTATAAAACTATTGGAGTGGTTTTGTTTCCTCGTAACAATGGCGCTTACTAACTATTGAGCTTCTATTTAATATTATTTAAACTTTTTGCTCAACTCATACTTTAGAATTTAAGAATCTCACCACAGTCATTAACAAGCCGTTGATGTTTTCAGTACTATCTCGGAATATATCTTATGGTGAATGTACTATAGTGGGAAAATCACATAATACCCAATATCAATAACTAGTAGGTAAATTAGACAAATGAGTGAACGAAAGGTAGCTTTGATCACTGGCATCACAGGTCAAGACGGTTCATATTTGAGCGAGTTTCTGTTAGATCAAGGTTATGAGGTTCACGGTATTATTCGTCGGACTTCTACCTTTAATACCGATCGCATCGACCATATTTATGTTGACCCTCATAGTCCAGACGCTAAACTATTTTTGCACTACGGTGATTTAACTGACGGTACTACCCTCCGACGCATTTTCGAAGAAGTTAAACCCATCGAAGTATATAATCTCGGCGCTCAGTCTCATGTCCGCGTTAGTTTTGATTCTCCCGAATATACTGTTGATTCGGTGGCAATGGGTGCTTTGCGAGTCCTCGAAGCAGTGCGAGACTATCAGCAGCGCACAGGAATCGAGGTTCGATTTTATCAAGCGGGTTCATCAGAAATGTTCGGTAAAGTGATGGAAGTTCCCCAGAAGGAAACTACTCCCTTCTATCCTCGTAGTCCCTATTCCTGTGCCAAGGTGTATGCCCATTGGCAGACAATTAACTACCGTGAATCTTATGATTTGTTTGCCTGTAACGGTATTTTGTTTAACCATGAATCTCCTCGCCGTGGTGAAACCTTTGTAACTCGTAAGATTACCAGAGCTGTAGCGCGAATTGTGGAAGGGACACAAAAGAAACTTTACCTGGGTAATCTCGATTCTAAGCGAGATTGGGGCTATGCCAAAGACTACGTTCGAGCAATGTGGATGATGCTCCAGCAAGACCAGCCCGATGATTATGTCGTCGCCACGGGAGAAACCTACGAAATTAGAGACTTCCTAGATATTGCTTTTGGTCACGTTAATCTTGATTGGCACGACTATGTAGCCTTCGATCCACGCTATCTACGACCCGCAGAAGTAGATCTGCTCATTGGCGATCCTACCAAAGCCCAGAATCAATTAGGCTGGAAGCCATCTGTTACTTTTGAGGAATTAGTCAAGCTAATGGTCAATGCTGACTTGATTAACCTCAACTTAGATACTCCTGACGGCACAAAAGATGAAGATGCTACTCTCAATCGCCGCAATTTTGCCACCATTGTCGATTAAGCAGTAGAAGTAAACTAGCAGCTTACTTCTCAAAATACTGGCGTTGCTGAATGCGTAATGCTATTTGCAATTTATTTATCATTTAGAGATAATCTGCAAATTGAAACAGCTTAGAGCTAAGAGCTTAAAGCTTAGAGGCACGAAGAACAATCGCCAAAATACTTACGTATCCAATCTTAATCAACAATGTTAAGTTTACAAGACAAAAATATCCTGGTAACGGGTGGAACAGGTTTCTTAGGCAAACAGGTAGTTGATCAGCTCTGTCAAGCTGGGGCAAGCATCGGTAGAATTAGTACACCGAGATCGCGTGAACTAGATCTTTGTCGGTGGGAAAATTGCCAACAGGCAGTTAAGAAACAGGACATAGTCGTCCATTTAGCGGCTCATGTGGGCGGGATTGGTCTGAACCGGGAAAAACCAGCAGAACTGTTTTATGACAATCTAATGATGGGTACGCAGCTAATTCATGCGGCATATCAGGAGGGTGTTGAGAAGTTTGTCTGTGTCGGTACGATTTGCGCCTATCCTAAATTTACCCCCGTACCGTTTAAGGAGGATGATCTCTGGGATGGCTATCCAGAAGAAACAAATGCTCCCTACGGTATCGCCAAGAAAGCATTGCTGGTGCAGCTAGAAGCATATCGTCAGCAATATGGTTTTAACGGGATTTATTTATTACCCGTCAATCTATATGGTCCTGAAGATAATTTTGATCCTCGCAGTTCTCACGTAATTCCTGCCCTGATCCGTAAAGTTTATGAGGCACAGCAACGAGAAGACAAGGAACTTCCTGCTTGGGGTGATGGTAGTCCCACTCGCGAGTTTCTTTATTCTACCGATGCTGCTAGAGGAATTGTCATGGCAACTCAGGCATACAATGAGGCTGCGCCAGTGAATCTCGGTACAAACCACGAAGTAAAAATCAAGGATCTAGTCGAAACTATCTGTGAGCTAATGGACTTTGAAGGAGAGATAGTATGGCAAACAGATCAGCCTAATGGACAACCCCGCCGTTGTTTAGATACTCAAAGGGCAAAAGAAAAGTTTGGCTTTGTGGCAGAAACAGAATTTCGCCAGGGTCTAAAAAACACAATTGAATGGTATCGGCAACATGCTGCACCAGTTTCAGTTTAATGTCGAAGGCAGACGGCAGACGGCAGAATGCTTACGGTTGATTGCTAAGACTTCTATTGCCCATACACTTTCTATTTAGGATGACTATAGATATCTCTAACTAGATATCTGTTGATGAGCGATCGCTTGAAGCTAAAATACTCTTCGGGCGATCGCTCGTTATTTTAAGCTAGGAAAAAAAAGCTTGTAAAATATGATACAAATTCTCGAAACTAGCTATCACGTAATTACCTGATGAGCGATCGCTGTAGCTCTGATTTTTTACAATATTCTCAAAGTGGGTATCGGCAAACTGAGATCTAATTTGGCTAATTATCTTAACAATAAAGAACCTATTGCGATTATCCGTCACGGTCAAACTATTGGCTATTACGTACCAGCTTCTAAGCTTGATGAACTTTTACAAGAGAGGGTAAATCATGAGTGAAATTAAAGATGCAGTAATTGAGATAGATACAGAAGTATCTTTAACGAATTCTAAAACAGAGGAAAACTCAGAATACTCTGCTGAATTAGAGAAAATATTTACCCAGCTTCAAGAAAAAGACAATCTTATCGCGGAAACTCGTCAAAACACTGTGCGGTTAGGAATAGAAACTAGATCGATGCTGGATGATTTGAGGAAGCAGCTTGGTTGATGTGGAAGCAGTTAGCTCGATTTCATTTCCTCTTCAGATCTTATTCTCTTAGTTACAATGCGATCGCCCTGGCAAATTATAGTAGGCTATATCTATGTGACTCGTGTGTTAATGAAAGATGCCTCTGATAGATGTAGCAAGGGAGAAATGGCGACGATGGCGGGCGGAAGTGGCTAGAGGCGAAGCATCTCGTAAAAAGATTTCTCAGCAACTACATGACGAAGCTAGGCACAAAGATTGTGAGAAAATTGCCTATTTACTTTGGGAAGCAGACGGTAAACCAGAAGGTAACGGAGATCGCTATTATTTAGCAGCCCAAAAAAGAATTAAGGGTGTTCGCTGGCGACTCTATCAACTACACCAGCCTTTTATTAGCTTAGAGAAAAATGCGATCGAGCCAGTAGATCGATGGGCAGATCGGGCAAACATCTTTCAGCTATTCTCTAAAGTCAGTCCAATCATTGAAGCTTTGGGAGTGTTGGCAATTCCCTTTGTAATTCTGGCATTTGAAGTTCGCCAGGAAAGAAGACAGCAGCAGTTTGAATCCAGAGTTATTTCAGCCCAGGCTGACGTGAGACAACAACAGGCGGTCAGAGAATATTTATCGCAGGTGACAACGATCCATTTGGAATCAGACCAAGGAAAAAAATTGCGGGAGGATGAAGAACTACAGAAATTACTGGAAGCCAATACTCTAGCGCTGTTTAATGAGTTGTCCCTTAGAGAAGATACCCGCCAAGATGCAGATGACGATGGGGCATTAGATCGAGAAGCAATTGCTCAAGATCGCAAAGGTCAGGTAGTTGAGTTTTTATCTGGCTTGAGTTGGATCAATGGCTTAGAAGATAAAGAACCACTCTTGTCTCTGAGTCAGGCTAACCTGAGAGGAGCAGACCTAAGAGGAGCAGACCTAGGAGGAGCAGACCTAGGAGGAGCAGACCTAAGAGGAGCAGACCTAGGAGGAGCAGCCCTAATTGGA
>JBCCNG010000119.1:0-9466 GCA_039025955.1 Cyanobacteria bacterium P01_C01_bin.72
AAATAGTGATTGTTTTAGTCTTAGCGCTTCGTAAAAAGACTTTACATTTCGTTATGTGTGTCGGGAAGCTTATTAGTTAAGCTGTGAGAGTAATAGTTTTTTTCTATACTTATGCAGGTAATTTCTCCTCGTAATTCCAAATTAGCGAACTGGTCAACAGTGATCATGTTTGCTTTAGGATTTTGGCTCAGTGCCAGTCTAATTTTTGACTTATTATTTGTACCTGGCATGTTAACTACGGGCATGATGAATGAGCCTGGGTTTGCTAGTGCTGGCTATGTTATTTTTGGGACTTTCAATCATTTAGAGTTGTTGTGTGCTGCCACAGTCTTAGCAGGATGTTTGGTTTACCGTTATGGTGGTGAATCAACTAGCGCTATTAGCGGTAAGTCGGTTTGGTTGGCTAGTGGTTTATTGGTGATCGCCTTGGCTTTTACTTACGTCTTAACTCCACAAATGAGCAGTATGGGTATGACCTTGGATCTATTTGCCACCACAAAAATTATGCCCGCAGCAATGACTCCGATGCATCTTATTTATTGGAGTCTAGAGATTATTAAGCTGGTAGGGGCAACATTTTTACTGCGCTCTTTCTACCGTAATTCTTGTAGCATCCGCTAGAGTTTTCTTCGGATATCTCTCAAGATATTTCTCTAAAAATCTCAACAGTTTAAATAGTGTAGGAAAATACGGCTTAATGCTGATTTTATTCCTGCACTATATTTTTTTTGATTTCATGTTGGCAAATCCACCAGAAGTAGATCGTGAGGTTAATCAAGCCAATTAGCTTTGTTCCGTCTTCGAGCATGGCATGAATACCACGGCTGCTTATGGGCGTAATGTCGATCGCACTAGAAAATCCAAACAGGAAAAAGGATATAAGTAGAGGGACATAGGGAGTTTGGCGGATAGTGCGGCGAAACAGCAGGGCATAGCAAATCAACAAAATACCATAAATACTATAGACGCTAAATTTGACTAGTTTACAAGTGCCAAAGAAAGCGCACAGTAGCAAGGTTAGACGAAAGCGATCATCAAAAAATAGAAGCAACATGACTACCGCACTACCCCCAAGAAAAACCTGAAAAGGACGATTGGACTGAGACAGAATAAGTGCCGAAAAAATACATATAGCGATCGCCGTACACCATAAAATTTCTGAGATACTGGTAAACCAGCCTAAGTAAAAGGTGCTGTAGTAAAAAGGATCGCTAAACAAACTTTCGATTCCCGATCCTTTGCTCTTAATCTTGGCGTAGATACTCAGCAAACCCAAAACTAAAATTGTCAAAGCATTTGACCAAATTAAAACAGGGATACTTTTGAAGTGTCGCTGTCCTCGTTTGAGCCAGGATTGTAACCCAGAAAAAGCAGTAGATTTTTTACTCATTAATTACAGCCTTAAACATTGAGCATTGAACATTAAACATTGAAGGTACATGCTCCCCAATCAGATGATCCTCTGTTTCCTATATTATGGCTACCACACAATACTGGTGGCGATTAGGTAACTGTGGGGTTAAAGTTTCCTTCTTTATCTCTCCCAAATTGAATTACTGATGGTTTGAACGTATAATTTTGAGGCTCGTTATCAATGGACAATTGATAATTGGTAATTGTTAAATATCAGTCTGCTCGTGAATCTCAAACGGTTTGTTTCCATTATTGTCAGCGTGGCGATCTTGCTTTATATCTACACTCAGATTGATCTGACAAGTTTGATTGCGGTATTTGAAAATTGCGATCGCCTGTTGTTAGCAGTTAGTTTAGCAATGGTAATTCCAATCACGTTAGCAACAGCTTGGCGTTTACAGCAGCTAGTACCGCAGCACACTCTAGGGTTTTTAGAAGCGAACCGTTTAATCCTGGGAGCAAGCGTTTTGAATATGGTTTTGCCTTCTAAAATGGGAGATATTGCTAAATCATATTTTATGGCAGAGAGGTCTAAGATTAGCGGCACTTTGGCACTTTCGATCTCTATCTTTGAAAAAGCGTCTGATCTGCTTTCTTTGCTGCTGTGGTGCGTTTTTGGGCTATTGCTCTATCCGGCTAAAGATAGTTTGTTTTGGATTATGACTGCGGGAGTCTTCTGTGGACTGGGATTGGGGCTATTAATGTTAGGATCGCTGACTTTTGCTCAAGGATTTTTGGCGATCGCGATTAGATTTGCACCTCAGAAATTGAAATCTAAACTACAGGCAATGCAGCAATCCTGGACAGAAATGCACCATTATTTTTGGTCAGACAGGCGGCAATTATTAATTATTAGCAGTACCTCTGTTTTTATTTGGTTTTTACACCTGCTGCAAATTTGGTTTTTTATTCTTGCTTTGAAAGCGATTGTTCCTTTTATAGTTAGTCTCGCTCTTTCTCCTCTATCTATTCTGGCGGGATTGCTACCCCTAACGTTTGCGGGAATTGGGACAAGGGATGCGGCAATTATTTATTTTTATCAGGATTATCTTGCTGAAGCTACAGGCGCGGCTTTGGGATTATTGTGTACCTCCCGTTATTTTATTCCCGCCCTAATTGGCTTACCTTTCCTTGGACAAATGCTGGGTGCGGTAAAAAAAGTAAGTTAACGACTCAAGCGTCTTTCTTTAACTTTACTAATAGTTAGACAACAGTAAGTTTCAAGGAAAAAAAGTTTTATTTAAAACTCAATAATAGTTAAAACCAAGATTCAATTTTATCGCGATCGCTTTTAAACTGCTCAATTTTCCTTTTATGCCTATCGTTTGTTTGTTGTAGTTGATTTAATTTATTCTGGGCAGCAGAGATCGCCGTTGACCATTGTATTTGATATTCTTTATATTCGCGATCTACTGCCACAATCAAGGTTTGAGCTATCTGATTAATCATAATACGGACTAAGCTTTGATATCTTTGATCTACGGTTCGCTTTAGTTCTTTGGTATGCTGTTTTAACTTATTTTTTTTAATATCTTGTCCTGTGATTAAATTGATAATTTGGAAAATAATAATGAGAAAGCCAATATATCTTCCTTCTCCCAATAATAACCAGGTAATAATATAAATTATTAATCCAACTAAGACTGAAATCAACAGACGAAACCAGCTACTTTGAGCATAATTATAGTCAAATACAACTCTGCTATTATATTTAAGACAATAGGAATCAATAATTTCTGATAAATTGAGGTTGGGTGCGCTAGAAACAACAGGCTCAGGAATATTAGACTGAGAATCTAATAAAGGAGCAAATATTTTCATACTCTGGGTTTGCTTTGTTGCTAGAGTTGTTAAGCCACCATAACCATAGACTCTGCTTACTTTTGACCACTGAATATCAATAAGTTTATTTGTTTCCTGTTGACAGAAATCTAATATATATTCATGTAAATCTGGATGATCTGGAAAGTGCTGAAGTGATAAATATAGATAAACATGGTCCGTTTCTTTAACAGCTTTTACCTGGGCTTGATCAATAATTTGTAGAAGTCGAAAAATGAGGCTATCAGTCGCAAAAGGATTAATTAATTCTGCTTTGCTATGGTTGATCGACTGCTTAATATCTCGAATTATCTGTTGTCTAAATTGATTATTGTCAGATAGATTGCGTCTAAACTGCTGCTGATAGAAAAACAACTGTTCATTATCTAAATAATTGCTGCTGATTTGCCTTCTTGCTCGCCAACTATGGGTTATCTGCCGATTGAAAAAATACTTAATTTCTTGTTTAACAACTCGTTCACTTCTATCTAGCTGAGTATCCATAACTGTTGAGCAGAATTCCACTAGCGATCGCTGATAAATCTCAATCTGCTTTTGCTCATCTAAACTAATAAAATCATCTAGGGGTAGGCGTATCTTATCTTGAACCAGAAAGTCCTGAGCGAGAAACCAGTCTTGATAGGAAATCTTAGTTACCTGAGACTTTGCCTGACGCACGAGTAGAAACAAAGCAATTTCTGCTTTTTGAGCCAACTCCATCAGCTTATAGTGGTGAGGGTGAATAGTGTTGCTAGAGTCATATAGCAAAACAATCAGATCGCAATGCTTTACAATCTGGCGTAAATTACCGATAGGAGAAACCACCTGAAACTCATAGAGCGATCGCAATAACTCATCAGCTTCATTTTTGCGCTGTAGCTTTTCCGCCAAAACACGGGAGGGACTAATAATTTTAATCACAGGCTTGATATCAGATTTAAGGCGATTAAGATAAGAATCGAGAGTCTCAATCAATTCCTGATAGCCAGACTCCGCTTCAGCCTTTTCGGTTTCAACCTTTTCCCTTAAGAACTCTTGCGTTCTTCTAATGCTACTAATTAATCGAAGGCGATCGCTTTTCATCGCTCATGTTTTTATTTAAATAATAGGTTAAACCTTAAAATATTACCTAATCAATCGTGATCAGTGTCACAATCGAGTTTCTATAAAAACTAGCTATTGTGAGTTTAGATATTTACAGCAATCTCTTGAACAGTTAACTTCTAAACTATGGGTTCAAAAGCGTGGTTTATAGCAATTCTTGCGTTGGTGAGGTACATCTAGCTACATGCGGCACAGTGCGTAGCGCAGATCGTCGTAAGACGACTGGCAAAACTTTGCTTTGTGTGCCTTTGTGCCCTCTGCCCTTATCCGAAGGTGTACCATATGCGAAGCGGTATCCTTTAGGACAAGGGCATAACATATCCTTTAGGACTGCCCTCTGCCTTCAAACGATTATCTTTGTACCTCATGAATCTGATAACCACTATAGCTTGTCTTAACAATAATGTTATACGACTGTAAGTAACCTTTCTACCCTCTAAAACTATGCAGCAAATATTAAGTATTTTGAGTTTAATCCCAGGTTATTTAGTTTTTCTTGCCATTATCCTCGTCATTGTACCGACGATGATTGCTATCATGCTGCGTTTTTGTTTGCATCGGCATTTAAAGCATTTAGCAAGCAAAGCGAGAAGGTTGTTAGGAGGAGTTAAACAAGAGTCTACCCCTAAAATGATCGCGTTGTTAGAACAGAGGTTAGCTGATAGTAAGATTAATCCCGATCAGCTGAATACTGCTGCGGTAATTGAAGGAGCATATAGTCAGGAAAAGTTTTATTTTTTAGGACTATCTCTAAGCTGTGATTTTGTCGATAGCTTTACTCGTATTTTGCCAAATCTACTTTTATCCTTTGGCTTATTAGGGACATTTATCGGTATTACTTTTAACTTGTCTAACTTGAGTCAAACTATTACTCAAATTGACATTAACGATGTTAGAAACCTAGTGGAAGAATTAAACCAACCTTTGCAGGGAATGGGGGTGGCTTTTACTACTAGTTTAGTGGCGATCTCCTGTAGTTCTTTACTAACTGTCTTGAATTTGTTTTGGAATACCCACATTGTAAAATCCAGCTTAATTAGCTTAGTTGAAGACTATATTGATAATATTTTTCTCCCTACAATTCAGCCTGTCAGTTCCTTAGAAGAAGCTATCAGCCAATTTAGTCAAGACTTCGATAGCATGGTACATCGGCTGGGAGACAAGATCGAAGTATCGATGAATAAAGCCTTTGTGAAAATACAAAATAGTGCCGCTACTTTTGAACATGCTGCAAATGTTTTAGATGGTAGTCAATTCCCCGATAAGCTTGCCAGTGCTACCAATAATCTGGCGATCGCCCAAAATCAATTTTCACAATCTTCCCTAGTATTACAAAATTCAACCCAATCTTTTGAACATAATCTAGTCTCCATGCAGAAACTAACTAAAAAGTTTCTAGAACTAAATCAAAAGGTTAATGATATAGAGCAGCAGTATCATAATTTAGTCAGTCTTAATCAGGAGAAAAATATAATTGAGCAGTCTGGTTTCAGAGAAATTCAGCAAGAGTTATCTAGGTTAGTTAGTCAGATGAGTAATAAGTAAGAGATGAGAAGTTAGAAAAATATGTCTAAGAAGCGTAAGTTTCGTGATTATGAAGCAGTTGAAAGCTTAAATGTTTGGCCCTCTTTTACTGATTTGATGGCCAACGCTTTTATGATTATTAGCCTATTTTTGTTGTTGGCTTTATTTAAGTCGCTATTTCTGAAATATACTGCGGATCAAACAGAACAAAGTTTAAGTGATACAGAGAGACAAGTACGTCTATTACAGCGGGAAATAGCTACTCTAGAGCAAGAGTTAGGCGAGAGTACTGCTGATGTCCGTCAACTAAATCAGGCATCTGCCGAGTTGAGACAGTTGCTTCTTCGTAGTAATGAACAAAGCCGCAATCGAATTGATGTCTTGCAGTCGGAAATCAGACGTTTAAAATCTGCCCCCCCAGTCGTAGTGATTCAAGATTCTGGAGGATTTCAGTTTGCTTCAGGTAGCGCTAGTCTACCTACTGAGCTAAAAAGCTATATCACGATGGATTTGGTTGACCGTATTGAACGGATTAGTAGGCAGCGCAATCTCTATGTTGTCGAAATTATTGGACATACTGATGGTCAAGTTAATTTTGGCAGTGGTAATCTAGACCAGCAGCTAGAAGAAGTGGCTCAGGGTAAAAGCTCGGTAGAACGTCTTAAACCAGGTTCTAATGCCGATCTTGGCTTAATGCGAGCGTTAGAGGTGGTAAAACAGCTACAAACAGTCCAGCAACAAACAGGTAGACTTAGGGGAGTGCAGTTTCGTCCCTATTCCGCAGCACAGTTGCAGCTACCTTCTGGTGAATTTGCCACTGCTAATCGTAACCCCGATGCCAATCGTCGGCGGATTGAAATTCGTTTTTCGCCCCTGGGAAAAGCCGAAACAGTTCAGTAGTTGGCTATTTCGTACTTCAAATCAGTAACGCCGAGAGTCTTTTTGAAGCACCTACAGCATCTACCGCGATTTTCTGCTGAACCACTCTACAGCCTCAGTTAAAGCCAGATCGATATTGGACTGGGGTAATCCTAATTCGGTAACGGCTTTTCTGGCATCGTAAAACATTTTTTGCTGTGACATACGGACACCATCAAGCGCCACTGTTGGCTGTCTACCTAATTTGGCTAAAACGTTTTCTTCTAGCCACGCCACGCTGTAGGGTAGCCAATAGGGAATAGTAGATTTGGGTGCAGGTAATCCTGTTATTTGTTCTAGCTTGGCTAATAATTGCTTGAAAGTTAGGTTCTGATTGCCTAAAATATAGCGATCGCCTGTTTTTCCTTTCTCTAAAGCTAATATATGCCCCTGTGCCACGTCTTGGACATCAATTAGATTCAATCCCGTATCGAGATAAAATGGCATCTTACGTCGCAGAAAACGGACGATAATTTCTCCTGTCGGAGTAGGCTTAAGATCATAAACACCGATAGGAGTACTAGGATTAACAATAACGATATCTTGCCCTAACTTAACTGCTTTTACTGCCTCCTGTTCTGCATAATATTTTGACTTTTTATAGTCGCCGATCAACTGTTCTACAGGACTCTGATAGGTTTCATCGGCTACATCATTCTGCTTGACTCCAATTGCTGCTACTGAACTAGTGTAAACAGTGCGCTGTATTCCTGCTTGACGGGCGCAGGTGAGGATATTTCTTGTTCCTAAAACATTATTAAGATATAGTGATTGGCGACCGCTTTGCCACAAAGAATATTGTGCCGCGACGTGGAATAAAACCTGACAGCCTGACATGAACTCAGATAATTCGTCGTTTAAATCTCCCTTAACCAGTTCGATATCTAGAGATTTAAGATTATCTAAATTGCTGCTATGACGCACTAAAGCACGAACTTCATATCCCTGCTTTAGCAGCGATCGAACCAAATTTGCGCCGACAAAACCCGTCCCACCCGTAACAAACGCTTTCATTTATATATTTCCTAACCCAACCTGTTTCATTCGTAACCAAACATTCTTATTTATTTGGAGTTGATAACTTAAATATTGTCATGACTGGAAATCATGATTACCATGTTTGTTGAATATATATTTCAAACATACTGGTGCAGTAAAATCTTAGACTCGCAAACTGATTTATGTCTGATTCTCCTTCATCATCGCTATTCTTTGTTGATTCTCAAGGGCATCGGCATTATGGGCTAGCAGTTGCTCCAGGAAGATATCGAGGAGCAACAGAGGTTGATGGTCGAGATGCCTATCTAGTTATCTTTATGTGTCCCAACTGCGATAGTGTTTTTATTCTTTATTACATTAGCTCTGATCGGGAATATATTGGACATAAATTATTACATCCAGGGGAATATTCCGTTGACTATGTTTTACTGGAAGCCTGGCGAGAATTTGATATTAAACCTCACTACTGGATTCTCGCGGAAGAAACAAATCTCCAGTCGATTATTAGCAAAGAATTAGGTAAGGAATGTATCGAAACTTACAATCGTTTGCGAGAAGTAGTTTCTCGCTTTCGCTGGGCGGAGAATGTCAGAGAGCAAATCTATGGCACATCTGGAGTATATGGCAGCCAGGGAGTAGAACAATATGAGTCGGATCGTCTGTTTTATCCCACTGTTCCCACCGAGTCATTATCTCCACTTACTTTATAGTCGTTCTAATTAATTTCCGCATCATCTAAGTTATCGTTTTGGGGGATTGGGGATTGGGAAATCATAATAAAGTATTCTTGTACCTGAGTTCCTTATTTAGAATTACTTTATAAATTATTGATGGATCTTGATGTGATCGCTTTAAGTTAGCTTATTACTTAGAGATTGATTTTGTAAGATCTAAATCACTCTATTTACTTCGGATATCAGCTACATTTTGTGGTGTGATTTTTCAAGATTGATTTTGATGAAATTATTTTTTTTGAGCATTATTTTGATGGCGTTTATTGTTCCTACAGAGCTAGTAAATGCCAAACCACAAAGATGTATGTCTTACGCTATTTTGAGCCAAGAAAAAGAAGCTGTTAGCATATTGAATGACATGTATCATATACAGTCAAGAATCAAAATTGAAGAACAAAAGCTAGATAAATTGGGTGTTGTCGCTAACATTCAATACGATTCTGATGATAGTAATAGTGTCCAGATACACAATACAAAAGTAAATGAATACAATAATATTATCAAATACAGAAATCAGCTAACAGAGCAATTTAATCGTTCTCAAGACTCGTATAAGTTACTTTTAAACGAAATATATCCTTCAACAAATATTATGTTGCTCAATTGCTTAAATACAGAATTACTTAGTATATCTACTAATACTCAGTCTGATGTGAATTAGCGATGAGACCCACAGAGCCGCAGCCTGTACGCTCGAAACTGCTTCGCCGCGCTCGCGCCAATTCGCCGTTTGCCGAAAAGCGTAAACAATCGAATTTCTTCGATGAAGTGACTTTTTGTGAGATTGAGATAAATTTCGGTGGCGACCTTGGCTGCTTTGTGTTGAAAAAATGGACACTTAAATTCTGGTATAGCAATTCTCGCGTTGGTGAGGTATATTTTGCTACATGCGGCACAGCGCGTAGCGCAACGAGTCCTTTTGGACTCGCCCCTCGAAGAGGGGCAGGGGCGAT
>JBCCNG010000120.1:0-9452 GCA_039025955.1 Cyanobacteria bacterium P01_C01_bin.72
TTATTACTTATTACTTATTATTTAAGAAAGAAAATGATTCCCTTTCAGGATAAATTAAAACAAACTAAGTCTTTCCCAATATTCATTGCCATCATCGCACCATTAGTTTTGTGTAATGCTTGTGCGAGATTTTCTCAAGCGGAATTGGAGATCGAGCCAAAAGTTATGGCTCAAACGACTCAAATTAATGATGTAGTAGCTTTTGGTAGACTAGTACCCAAAGGAGAAATTATTTCTTTGTCTGTGGCTAATGCTGAAGATAGTCGCGTGAATAAAATTTTGGTTAATGAAGGAGATTGGGTAGAAGCAGGGCAAATAGTAGCCATACTTCAAGGTATAGAAAGAAGACGGGGGGATTTGCTCGAAGCAGAACAAAATGTGGCGCTACAGGCAGCAAAACTCAAGAAAATTAAGTCTGGGGATGCCAAAGAATCGGAAATAGCGGCACAAGAAGCAGTTGTAGATCGTCTCAAAGCGCAGCTACGTTACGAGACAAATGCCAAACAAGCCGCCCTCAATAGCGTCAAAGCAGAATTGGATCAAGCTGAGTTGACTTTTCAGCGCAAAGATTCTTTATTTCAACAAGGGGCGATTTCTCAAGAAGAATCAGATCAAGCAAAAGAGCAGTTACAGGTAGCTACGGCTATCTTAAATCAAAGAGAAGCAGAACTAAACAGTGTTATTCGTACTTTAGAAAAACAAGTAATAGAAGAACAAAGAAATTTAGCCAAACTAAAAGAAGTACGCCCCGTAGACATTGAAATTGCTGAAGCCGAACTAGCAATAGCCAAAATAGCCGTGCAGCAACGCCAAGCAGATTTAGAAGACACTCAAGTGAGAGTGCCAGTTTCAGGCAGAATCTTGAGAATTAATACTCGTGTCGGCGAAAGAGTCGATACAGAAGAAGGAATCATCGAATTAGGGCAAACCGATGAAATGTATGCGATCGCTGAAATTTATGAAACTGAGATTACCAAAATCAATTTAGGACAACAAGCTACTATAGAGAGTGAGTACGGCGGTTTTTTAGGCAAAATCACAGGAGAAGTGGCACATATCGGCTTACAGGTAGGCAAACAAAGCTTGATTGGTAGTTCTGCCGATCCTAGCACCGACGAAAATGCCCGCGTAGTTGAGGTGAAAATTCGCATCGACGAAGCAGATACAGAAACAGTTGCCAATCTTACCAATATGCAGGTGCAGGTAATGATTGACACTGGTGAACAATCTGCAACTATAAACAATAATCCCGAAGGGGAATCAGCAACAATAAATATTACAAATATTGCTGCTGATTTAGATGCCAAGCCTGAGCGTCAGAATAATTTTTTTGGTCTCTTACTATGGGGATTAGGAGTATTCAGTTTAGTTAATCTAGCTCGTGTTTCAAAACTAAAATCTCAACTAAATTCATTACCACCTAACAATAATAACAACCTACTCATACAAGATTATCCAACTTTATATCTACCACCTCAACCCAGCCAGATCGATCATCAACCAGCCATTTTAGAACAGCTAAAAGAGCAACTATATTACAAAGTCAAAGAAAAACAAATCGCGATCGCCACTGCGGAAGTTACTCTCAAACAAATTAAAGCCGAATACCTCGCCAAACAAAAACAAAGCGATGGCGAAATTTTCAATTCCGAAAGATTAACTCGTCTCAATGAAAAACTATTCTCACTGCAAAACGCCATTGCCCAACAAGAATGTCGATTAGACTCCGAAATTCAAGACTTGCGATCGCAAATTTTTCAAGTAGAAAATACCTTTTAACTTTAGTTATAAACCTAGTCCATGTTGAAAACTGAAGTTTTGCATAGAGTATAGAGTTAAAGTCAGAATAACCAAGAACAACTCATTACTTATTACTCATTACTCATTACTTACGAGCAGTTAAATTAAAACTCCTGGTTTCAAACTAGATGCGGTTTAGATTATTTTCCAATGCTTTCTACGATAACAGGCTCGGCACACTCTGGATGAAATTTGGTAGCAACTATGGCAGCTTGGCGGGCAATCTCTGAGGCACTAAGATCCAAATCGTATAAAACCTCTAATGCTCCTAGAGCAAAGCGATCGCCAGAGCCAATAGCCCAAAACTTAGAAAATTCGGATACTTCCCGATAAGAAGTGATCACAAAAATACCATGAGCATTGGCTAAAAGCCCATAAAGCCATTGAGACTCAGTCGGCTGTCGTTTATCATTTCCGTTATCTGTCTTCATAAAGTACTTAGACTTGAGACTAGCTTGATTGCTAAGTAGCCAGCGAAAAATTTCCCCTGAAGACTTAAGAGATTTAGGTTCGTCCTGTTGCAACAAATCCGTAAATATTTGTTTGACAGCATAGTTACCAGTAAAGCCTAAAATATTATCTCCAAAGTGAATCAGCTTTGAAGCATCAGCTTGATATTCCGCTATTGATTTAACAGCGCCTCCATTGCGAGTAACCAGGGTGTCACAGGCGATCGCTATTTCGTTATCTTTCTGAACTGCCACAATAATAGTCATGGATAAAATCTATTGCATAATTTTGTATCTAAAAAAAAGAGCTTGCGTTCCTCGCTATCGTAGTAAAATAATACAAGTAAAAAAGCTACAGTCATTGTTTTAAAAGCCTTTCAAGCAACCAATAAACTATTAGTATTTTTACAACTATCATCGTAATGTATCAGCTAAATTATAATTTCCAAAAACGCCAGCAAGAACAAAAAAAGCTCCAAAAAATACTCTTGGTGGGCTTTCTAGGTTCGACATTATTACACGGTATTTTATTTTTATTTATGCCTCGTTGGTTTCCGAAAAAATCTTTACCTGAAACCAGAAAACCAATCGAATTAATTCTAATCGAAAAACCCAAGCCAGTAGAAACAAAAGTCGTTTCCCAACCCAAGCCGCCAAAGCCTATACCCGAACCAGAACCCGCTAAACCAAAGGTAGAGACTCCTAAACCAGAACCACCAAAGCCCAAGCCCATACCCGAACCGCCCAAACCGAAAGTAGCAACCCCCAAACCCACACCCACTCCAGCACCAAAACAGCTTTTAACAACTACCGATCCTACTCCTACCAATACCGTTTCAACTTCCCCAGTTGAATCGAATACCCCTGTGGAGCAAACCAAACCCGTAGAACCCACTCCCGAAGTAGCTACAAATTCGCCTCCTCCTCCTGTGGCAGAACCCAAACCAACTACCGATCCTACTGGAATCAGTTGTATTGAAAACTGTCAGCCAGAATATCCTGCGGTATTGGATGGAGAAGAAGGCAGCGCATCAATTCGGTTGACTATAGCCCCAGAAGGTAAAGTAATCGAGACAGACTTAACCACACCCCACAGTAACCCGATGCTTAACCGACAGGCTTTATTAGCCGCCAGACAAATGAAGTTTAGCGAAATCGATAACGAGGCTGGTGCTTCTGTAGTAGTTAAAATCAACTTTACAGTAGAAGGTTCGGAATTCGACAATTTAGCTAGAGAAAGACAAGAAAAACTAGAACAAGAACGTCAGGCAAAACTTGAAGCCGAACGCCAGCAAAAGCTTGAAGCACAAAGGAAAGAACAGGAAAGACAAAGAGCCGAAGCAGAACAAAAACGCCAAGAAGCCGACGAACAACAAGCAGTATCAGAAACGGAAGCAGAAAAGTCTGATCCTTTGACTCCAGAAGAAGTGGAAGCGGAACGCTTGAGGAAATTTCGCGAACGACTTGAGAATTATGACTAGAAGAGGAGTAGAGGAGTAGAGGAGCAGAGGAGCAGAGGAGTAGGGAAGGTAGAAGTTTTTTACCTGGGCGTTGCTGGATCAAGGTATGATTCAATGATTTTCGCAACTAAGCAAACAAACTAAAAAGCTGATAGCGCGTAAGGCAAAGCCTTACCAGTCGTCGAAGACGACGATCTGCGCGAATGCGCTGCGCTGATAGCTACGAACAGATTACTTTTCGGTTTCATACTTCAAATCAGCAACGCCTTTACCTGTTACTTGTTACTTGTTATTTGTTACTCAAAAAAGAGCTATGGTTAAAATGGTCGTGCCGAAAAATTTGCCCCGCAATGTGTGGGTTTTGGGTTTTGTTAGTTTCTTTACGGACACGGCTTCTAAGATTATTCAATCTCTATTACCTTTATTTTTGGTATCGGTATTAGGGGTGAATTTGGTGACAGTAGGTACGATAGAAGGAATTGCCGAGTCTACGGCTTCGATTCTTAAGGTTTTTTCAGGGGCTTTGAGTGATTATTGGGGCAAGCGTAAAGAACTGGCGATCGCAGGATATGGTTTATCGGCTTTGGTAATTCCCCTGTTTGCCTTAGCTAATAGTCCTAGTTTAGTCCTACTCGCCCGTTTTGGAGATCGCCTGGGGAAGGGGATTAGAGTCGCTCCTCGTAACGCTTTGGTTGCTGATGCTACGCCCCCAGAACAAAGAGGGGCTGCTTATGGTTTGCGTCAATCTCTCGATACTCTTGGGGCAGCTCTAGGTCCATTGCTGGCAGTAGTTTTGATGTCTGTTTCGGGGCAAAATTTTCGCTTACTTTTTTGGCTGGCTACTATCCCTGGTTTAATCGCGGTATCTTTATTGATTTTTGGTCTTAAGGAAGGAAATAACAATCGCCCTAGAACCAAAAATCCTCTGCAATGGTCTAGTTTAAAGACTTTAGATCGAGGATATTGGCTGCTGTTTTTAGTAGTCTTAATTTTTAACTTAGGTAACTCTAGCGATGCTTTTTTACTATTGCGATCGCAACAGGTAGGCATTAGCAATACTATAATTCCCCTGGCTTTTATGGTGATGAATTTTACCTATTTTCTCAGTGCCTATCCTGCGGGGGTCATCTCAGATCGCCTGGGTAGATACGGTTTAATTGTAGTGGGATTTCTTATTTATGCTCTGGTTTATTTGGGTTTTGCTTATGCCGTCACCCCCTGGCAAATTTGGACTCTATTTGCTTTGTACGGACTATACCAAGGTATGAGTAAAGGAGTCCTGCTTGCTGCTATTGGCGATCGCCTGACTGCGGAATTAAGAGGAACGGCTTTTGGGGCGATCGCTCTGGTCACGGGAATAATTCTGTTTCCTGCAAATCTCATCGCGGGGTTACTTTGGGAAAATGTAAGCTACTCTGCCCCTTTTATTTTTGGCAGCGTTTTATCTGTTGTGGCAATGTTGTTGCTGTTGCTAACTGGGAGATTAAGTGAATAATCTGCACCGACCTTTTTTAAGTAATAACTGATCTGACGCATATCAGTTGTACTCATTGCTCACAGATTAGTTACTGCTTCAGCAATCAATTTGTCAGCCAGCAATCATTTCTAGCCTGCCAAACAGTCTATTGCCATTTGTATAAAAGCTTGGATTTGTCAAATTTACCAGGTTTTTCTGTTACCTTCTGACATATAACAGTTTGTTAAAAAATTCAGTTTTGCAGAGATTTTATTGTCAATAAGAAAATATCGTGACGAAAATACAGGTGTTTTGGCGACTGAAAATATTTTTGGCACTGTAGTCCCTAAAGCCACATCAATCATAGCTCGAAACCGTTAGATTTGCGTTATTTTTTCTCACTTATTTCTCTTTGTTAAGTAAAGTGAAGTATATAAATTGCTGAACTGTTTCTTGTTTGCTAAAACGACTGCTTATAGCCAACGTAATTAAGTTTGAAGTTGCTTTTACACCAGATTCAGATTCAAATAAGCGATGCAGTGCGATCTTGTTGGTTTCCATCAAAGAGCAACTGCATCAAGAAACGATCGCGCCAGTAATAAAATAGGAGATAGTAAATTAAGAAATAGTAATAAACAGTTGTGAAACTAAAAAGTTGGGGATTATGTTTAACTATCGCAATATCGATCGCATTGCCAAAAATTGTCCAAGCTCAAGAAATTGAACCCCAAAATATTAAAGCAACAAACTCCCAATCCTCTTTAATACTTTATGGCGGAAAAAGATCTCGCTCTCAGGTAGTAGCTTGGTATCTAGAAGAATTGGGAATTGCTTATCAAGATAAAAAACTAGATCTAGGTGCTGGAGACAATAAACAGCCTGAATATTTAGCTATCAACCCGATGGGAAAAGTTCCTGCGCTAGTAGATGGCGATTTTAACATTTGGGAATCGGGAGCAATTCTTTGGTATTTGGCAAATAAATATGGCGAAATGTCCTCAGATTTAACAGTACAATCGGAGACAATGCAGTGGATATTATTTGCTAATTCTACTCTTGCTAATGGACTTTTTATAGAAGATCGGCAAGAACAAGAAATACCTCGATTATTAACTCCCCTCAATCAAATATTGCAAGATAGCTCCTACATTATGGGAGAAGATTTTACTGTTGCCGATGTCGCTATTAGTTTCTATTTATACGCAGCCAAAATACGTTTTAATCTAGAGTGGCAAGAATACCCCTTTATAGTTGATTATCTAGAAAGACTGACTCAAAGAGAAGCATTCGCCAATACTATAGGACAACGCTAAATGGCCATCTGTAAGCTAGGCGTTAATCTAATTGCTTTTGTTTGAGGGAGCAGAGGGAGTAAAACAAAACTTCTGATTTCCTAGTTTTTTTCGATACTCCGCGTCTTTGCGCCTTCAAGGGCAAAGCTCCGATCAAAAGAGCCATCAGGTAGTAGCGTTATGGAAACGCGATCAATTTTTACTTCTTGGCTGTACTGATGTTTGTTGGAAATTGTATCTTTGAGACGCAACGGAATTACACCATTCGGCGGAAACGCCCACCATTCGCCATTACGGCAAAAGAGATCGCTATATCCATGCTGCTGACACCATTGCTGACAGACATCATATATGGCAGTGGCTAGATCGGGATATTGGTTCATCTATCTAATGAGTGATGTTCAATTGGAGTGTTATTTCTTAGTTTATAGTCATAAATGTGATACTTGGTGTTGAGTTGAAAATCGCGACAATTGACGGCATTTTTAGTTAAAACTTGGCAAGGATTAACCGCACATCTTAATTCTTGATATTTGGTGAAATAAATGCAGTTAGGGCAGGGAGTAGAACGCCATTGTCGTTGTCTGATTACAAAGCCTTTTATTTTTATAGCGACTAGAGTAAGAAACCAGAAAAACAGTGCAATTACTAAAAGAGGGCAAAGAGAAACCCCCACTAGCAGCATGATCGAAGCAAAGTATGTAGAGAAAAACATTATTGCGATCGCCTAGAAATGAGAATTGGTTAACTTTCAGATTTCTGTAGTCAGGACATTTCAATTTAGTTGTTCTAAAGGAAAAATATACTAGTTCTTATGCTTTAGAAAAAACTTTTGCCAGCCAACTGTCTACAGAAATAGCACCACTGCCATTTATAGCAAATAGGAAATAGAGTAGGGCGTAAAGAGAAGCGGTTTCTAATGGTCTAATGATTAAGCCATCTACTTTGATGTGAAAATAGATAGCAACCAGCATAGTGGAAAAAAGAGCGATCGCACTGGGGCGAGTAAGAAATCCTAAAGCGAGAAAAATAGCCCCAATAATTTCAATGTATGCCGCACAATAGCTGAAAAATACTGGGTAAGGTAAACCAATTGCTACCACAACATTGTCAGCAAAGCCTGAAATGTCGGCAAGTTTATCAAAACCATTATGGATCATGAGGATGCTAGCCATAATTCGGACAACTAGCCAGACAGCTTGAAACAAAAGGCTTCCTGAGAAATTAGATCTAAATAATGGTGCTAACATAAAAAACTTAAGTTGATTGTTAGTTGAGAGGCAAGGAAAAGCAGTAACCGACAATTTTGGTGTCAGCTACCGCTTATAATGTAAGGAGAATATAAAAACTTAGATTTGACAGGAGTAAACGCGCTTTGCGACAGCGCATGTTTCACTCCAATTACGACAGTCTGCGTTTGCTTGAAAGTTAGATTTTTAAACTAATGCTGGCTGTTTTTCCATGGCTTCGTTATAAGTACCTTCGCTTGCTGCACTATTTAGCTTGGCTCTTTGTACAAGAATTTTTTGCGCCTCAGCTACATTTTCAGATTTACCACTCCAATGGTCTAGAGCAGGTTGTTGAATGGCTCTTGCATAGGAGAAGGTGACGCGCCAAGGGAATTGATCTCTCAAGTTGGCATTCATGTAATTTAGATGAGCCGAAGATCTTTCTTTGCTTTGTCCGCCAGAGAGAAAAGCAATTCCAGGTACAGTAGCAGGTACGTTATTGAGCAAACAACGAATGGTTTCTGTGGCTACTTCTTCCACACTAGCTTGGGTAGAGCAATTGTCGCTCGAAATAACCATGCTAGGTTTAAGAATCATTTGGTCGAAAGCTACACCTTGAATGTATAGCTGGCGGAATACTTCGCGCAATGTCCTTTCGGTGACTTCGTAGCAGCGTTCAATAGTATGATTACCATTTATCAGTACTTCAGGTTCGACAATAGGTACTAAACCGCCTGCTTGACACAAAGCAGCATAACGAGCCAAACCATGAGCGTTAGCTTCAATACAGCCATCGCTGGGGATATTGTCACCAATGGTAATTACCGCTCGCCACTTAGCAAAACGCGCTCCCATTTGATAGTATTCGGCAATGCGATCGCGCAAACCATCTAGACCTTCAGTAACTTTCTCGTTGTCGCGAAAAGTTAAATCTTTTGCTCCCGTATCTACTTTAATTCCAGGAATCATACCTGCATCCTGCATTACTTTGACAAAAGACTTGCCGTCGGCTGTGGATTGCCGAATTGTCTCGTCATATAAGATTGCGCCACTAATATAATCGCTTAACCCTGGAGCAGTTAAAATTAATTCTCGATAAGCACGGCGATTCCCTTCTGTGGTGGCGATATCGAGTATTTCGAATCGTTTGTTACAAGTTCCATTACTCTCATCCATTGCTAAGATTCCTTTCCCCTGTGCCATAAGAGACTTCGCAGTCGTTCTTAATTCGGATGCATATTGATTTTTCATGAGTATTTTTAAAGCTTGTTGAAGTGAATGCAGTTGTTCTACAGGATGTTCCCTGTTAAAAAAATAATACACTTATTGATAACTTATTGCAATAACTAAAAAAAAGGTTTAATATTGTTCTCGTACGCAAAACATCGAGATTAGTTGTGACTAGCTTGAATATTTAATGCGCTCTCATGGAAGTAACAGGGTGATCTTAGATATTTAGCAAAGAAGTGGTTATGGGTGAAAACTATATTCTCCAAGTGTGTACCTTACCGAGTTAGCTGCTGATGCCTAATTTATATACCTGTGCATCAGCAGCTATTTTTTTATCAGGCTTTGTCAGTCGTCTGCGAGCGACAGGGCTTTCGCTCAAAGCGGGCGCTGCTACCGCAGCAGAGTTTACTTCGCAAACCTGGACGCGAAACCGTCTGAGCCTCACAGTCCCTTCGGGACAGGCGCGGCGCAGACGGTTTCGCGTCCAGGTTTGCGAAGTAAACTCTGCTGCGGTAGCAGCGCCCGCTTTGAGCGAA
>JBCCNG010000121.1:0-9399 GCA_039025955.1 Cyanobacteria bacterium P01_C01_bin.72
ACCTTTGTGATGACGAATATTATTCCCCAGTCCCCAAGCAATAATCGCGAGGTATGGCGGGAATTAGAAGAATATAGCCGAAAATTAGCCTATCAGGGCAAAGAGTTATACATCCTGGCCGGTACACAGGGAATCGCCAAAAAAATCACCGCCAGCAAGATAGTCGTGCCAAAATTCACCTGGAAAGTTATTTTAGTTTTAGATCAGCCGCATGGAGAAATTACGACGCAAAACGCTCAGGCGATCGCCGTTTGGATACCAAATTCAGAAGCAGTGAGTAATACAGACTGGCGGGATTATCTGACATCCGTAGATTGGATCGAAAAGCAAACAGGATATAATTTCTTTGCTGACTTGCCCAAAGGGGTACAGAAGAAGTTGGAAAAAACAAGTTCTCTTCAACTACGGTGATTATAATTTTTGCTTATCTTTTGCGGAGAAATATAATAATCGATAGTTGCGATCTCTTACTCTCAATCGGTCAAAAATATTTATCTCTACAGATAAAAGTGTTCAATAGCATTACGCATTCACCAACACCCTCGACTAAAATTAAATTTATGAGCAGATATATTAACCTGTCCCATTAATAAAAGTTAGTAATGCTGTACGACCATATCCGCCCAAATTTCCATAATGACTAGCAATTATTCTTCAACCTTCATCGCCAACCCTAAAGCTATCAAAAGAGCTAAGATAGCCCTGTCTTGCTCACCCTTTCGCCTCAAGCTGTTTCAAGACATGCGTAATCAAAGCGTACCTGTCCAAAAGATTGCCGCAGAAACAGGAATCAAGCTAGGCTACATTACAGAAGCTTTTAGTGAGTCAAGGACTGAAGACAAGTTAGTCTGGTTGATTAATGTGGGCTTGCTACGACGAGAAGTTGACGGACAAGGATTAACCGACAGTTTTCGCTTAACCCCCCTGGGGAGAAAGATCATAGAAGAATGGGAGGAGTCAAAAACAGAGATTCCTGACCCAACCTGGACAAATCGACTTTCACATTGGCTCAATCGTTGGTTAAAATTGTCGCTTTAAAGTAGTTATTAAACTATTAACTGCTGCTATAACAGTGTATATATTCCAGCACAGGAGCAATCGATGAAAGCGATCATGGTAGTCGGGACAACATCTCATGCAGGGAAATCCTTTCTGACTGCTGCATTGTGCCGCATTCTAGCCAGACACGGTTGGCGCGTTACTCCTTTCAAAGGACAAAACATGGCGCTCAACGCTTACGTTACCTCAACTGGCGGAGAAATAGGACATGCTCAAGCGGTACAGGCATGGGCAGCAGGAGTTGCTCCTCGGGTAGAAATGAATCCGATTTTGCTTAAGCCTCAAGGGAACATGACTTCCCAAATCATTATTAAGGGTAAAGCAGTGGGTACAGTCAAAGCGACTGAATATTACGAAAAATATTTTGATATGGGCTGGGAAGTAGTCCAAGAATCTCTCTATCGTCTTTCTTTAGAGTTCGACCTAGTTGTCTGTGAGGGGGCGGGAAGTCCTGCGGAAATTAATCTCAAGCACCGCGACTTAACTAACATGCGGGTAGCCAAGCATTTGAACGCCCCGACGATTCTGGTCGTCGATATTGAACGAGGTGGCGCATTTGCTCACGTAGTAGGAACATTAGAATTACTCGATCCTCAAGAGAGATCGCTTGTTAAAGGAATAGTGATTAACAAGTTTCGAGGACAAAAAGAATTACTCAACTCAGGTATCAAGTGGCTAGAAGAAAAGACTCAAGTGCCAGTTTTGGGAGTGATTCCCTGGAGTGATCAGCCATTTCCAGCGGAAGATTCCCTCGACCTCTTGGAAAGAAATCGCCGTCGCAGCAGTCAAGATCTCAACATCAGCGTCATTCGACTACCAAAAATTGCCAACTTTACCGATTTTGATCCTTTAGAGGCTGAATCCAGCGTAGGGGTAAATTACATTGATATTCAAGACTCCTTGGGACATCCTGATGCGGTAATCATTCCTGGAACAAAAACCACTATCCCCGACCTGCTCGCAATGGAAAGAAGCGGCATGGCAGAACAAATTAGAAACTACGCGGCGGCGGGGGGAACAGTACTAGGCATCTGCGGTGGTTTTCAAATCTTAGGACAGCGCATTATTGATCCTGAAGGATTTGAAGGAGAGTCAGGAGAATTTAACGGTTTAAACCTGCTGCCCATTACAACCATTCTGTCTCCAAACAAGGTTGCTCGTCAAAGACAGGTAATTTCTCAGTTTCCTCAGCCTGGATTACCCGTAGACGGCTACGAGATACATCAAGGGCGTAGTCGTGTTAGCCGTCGCTTGCGAGAAGGAGCAGACGAATATCAGCCCATCTTCGATGATCCAGGATTGGGGTTAGTTGATAAAAGCCAGTCTATATGGGGTTGTTATATCCATGGTTTATTTGACAACGGTGCTTGGCGGCGCTCATGGATTAACCAGCTGCGTAAGCAAAGGGGGATGTCATCTTTGGCAACGGGTATTTCCAACTATCGCGATCAAAGAGAGGCAACTTTAAATAGTCTGGCAGACTTAGTAGAGAAACATCTAAACTTGAAGGAGTTTTTGTCCAGCTATTATTAGTTAGCTATTAAGTTTTTAGCGGCGTTGTTGCATCCCATATTCCGCATTCTCTAACTCTTGTCTTGTCTCCTCCGCCACATGCACCAAACTGAGGGCATTTGTCTAACTACTTATTAATGAACTCTGTGCCTCCAGTCTTTAAGGTAGGTCTTAACGGATGCCCATACTGATTGGAATATTCAAATCAGCTAGTATTTGGTCGAGATTTTGCAGATTTTCTGCACTTGGTTCTATTTGTGCTACAGATGTTACCAACATCTCGACACGCTCGCGATCGCTCATATCAGCCAAGCCGATGTTGTCAAATAAATCCTCGGGAACTATATCGACTATTGGAGGCGCAGGAATGGGAAATGTCAATGTTCTCGGTTCAGGTTCAAGCTCATTGAGAGCTTTACCGCTAGCTGTAGTCAAACTGTAGTTGATTTGATCGAAATCACCCCCAGAAGAGTCAGGGAAATCATTAGGCAAAAAAGTACCTCGAATTTCTGGTTGGAGTAGCACTTTTACAGGACTATCATTTTGAGGTGCAATTAAATTCCCTGGTAATCGCAGGTTCACGTAACCGCGAATTTCTAGATTGGGGTCTGCTGAAAGAGCAGATAAGTCTGGTAATAATTGAACGGAGGCTGTTTGCTTCGGGTCAAGAAAAAAGTCCCCAGCGATTTGTCCTTCTGTTCCTCTTCTGATTCTGATTAGGTCGGTATTTGCTCCAGCTACATCATAAATCAGGTTGAAATTTCTAGGTATGACAAGATTTCCTGTTGGGCGGGAATCTGCTTCTAATTC
Organism: Cyanobacteria bacterium P01_C01_bin.72; assembly: GCA_039025955.1. Taxonomy (GTDB): domain Bacteria; phylum Cyanobacteriota; class Cyanobacteriia; order Cyanobacteriales; family Xenococcaceae; genus Waterburya. Next base: position 3,382 of record JBCCNG010000121.1, read on the forward strand.
ACGGTTAGTACTGGGAGGATTTGGAGTGCTATCGAAAAATTCAATAGTATATCTCAGTCTCTTGTCTTCGAGATTAGAAATAGTCAAAAAGTAACCCTGAATAACACGACGAGCAACAGCCTCAGTAACAGGGGTACGAGGAGCGATGGGTTTAATTAGCAGTTCAAAAGTTGATACTTCCATAAGAGATCAAGGGGTAAATATAGATTAAAAAATTTTCCTTTCATCACTTAACTTCAGTAAAAATAGTTACTTTTATGCAGTTATTCACATTTATTAATTTTATAAAGAGGATAATTAAGACAACTCTAAAGGCTAAAAGCTAAAGGCTTTTAAACAGATATCCTCTCATCCCAGTTTTTCAGGAAGCCCTAAATATTGAGGACAGATAGCTGTTGCCAACATAAATACAGGGCGCGTGGGACATGAAAACAGCCTTTCCATTTACCCCCCTTGAGATTTAACAATAATTCACCCTGGCAGTTGAGATAGCCAAACCATTCGCCATGTTCAGAATCGGTAAAATGACTCCAGGTATAGTTGTGAACTTGCTCAAACCACTCTAAACACTCTGGTCTACCTGTTAAATTAAATCCCATCAGTAGGGCGACTAGGGTTTCTAAATGTACCCACCAGAGCTTTTGATCCCACTCTAGCTGATGCAGCGGCAATCCTTGAGCATCCATAAAATAATAAATACCTCCGTATTCTCGATCCCAGGCAAACTCCAAAATATTTAGCACCACATCCACCGCCTGATTAATCAAATCTAAATCATTGCGGCGACGGGCAATATCCATCACAAACCACATCGCCTCAATGCCGTGACCAGGATTAAGCAATCGACCGTCAAAACAGTCCAAGTGTTTGCCTTCAGGAGTGACGTTTTCGTACATTAACCCCGTCTCTTGATCGCGGAAATCCTGCATTATCTCCTGTACAGTTTGAGCAAGAATTGACTCTAGCTGATTGCCCTCTAGCAGCCAATCCATTTCTAGAGAAAGGTTAGCCAAAATCATTGGTAGGGCTAAACTCTTGAGCGATCGCGTCCCTGGATAAGTTTTGTTATACTTCCCCTTGGGGTTATTTTGGCGACGTAGCACGTTGTTATATGCTTGCAGGGCAATTTCTTGCGCCGCTGATTCTCCTGAAGCTAAGGCATATTGACTAAAAGCCATGGCGGCAAAACAGTCAGAAAAGATATTGTACGGCTGCACTAAGGGTTGTCCTGTCTGATCTAAGGCAAAGTACCAGTTTCCTGCTGCGTCTCGACCATATTGTGCCAGAAAATCAGCACCATGACGGGCAATATCAAGCCAGGTTGAATTTTGCTCTAGACGATTATAGAACATGGAATACGTCCACACCTGACGATTTTGTAGCCAGATAAACTTGTCGGTATCGTAAACTTTACCAGCTCGATCTAGACAGGTAAAATACCCTCCATATTGACGATCTAGAGAATATTGCGACCAAAAGGGCAAAACGTTATGGAGTAGGGTATTGCGATACAGTTCCGTTAGCTGCTTGATTTGGGTCATTTATCTTCTATCAGAAACATTGTGTACGTCATGTATTAAATTAGCAATACCATCCATTGATATTATTTAGTCAAATTGCTTTAACCCCCCTGTTGAAGATCGAGAGTGAATATAGTTTATCCCAAACCATTTGCTGATCATATTAGTCTAATTCAATATAATGCGATCGCTAGTTAGACTAAGTTACAGCCTCAACCAGAAATATTTTTGTACAGTGATGAAGCGGGGACAAAAGAAATCTGTCTGGAATTTGGGCTAATTCATGTTCCTATAATTCAGTGCAACGAGTATGGTATCCCACTGTTAGACGGGGATATAGAGTAAGCTAGTTTGAAAATATAGTGATATATACATGCATAAATACTTAAAAATTTTGTAGGTCAGGGATCAGAAGCATTTGGGCTACTTATCTAATTTTTAGGTTTGTATATTTTGATAATCGGATTTAGTATGATTTGCGTTTTCTGCCAAGCGTAATTGCTGTCGTTCAATTGTTAGCGGCTGCTGTTTTAACTGAGCTAATTTTTGAATAATTTCTTGCTGCTGTTGCTGTATCAGATCCAGGCGAGTCATGATTTCCTGTAGCTGGAGAGTATCATTTGTCACCTCGTAGTTTGTCACCGTCAGATTTGCCACCTTCGCTTTTGGTTTTGCTTCCCAGCCAAAAATAAATTTTATGAGAGTAAAAGGCGATCGCAAAATTGCCAGCCACATCCGATCTATCGCTCTGGCGATCGCCTGATAAACAGTCAGCAGGAGTCTGACAATTAAGATAATGGCAATTGTAGTACCAATCAAAGCAATGAGAGGATGATTTAGCAGCCAAGCAATGAAGGGATGATGAGCTAACCAAACAGTAGTTCGCGACTTGATAGAATTACCTAAGCTATCAATAATGTAGTCGTCTACAGAGGATGCTTTGTCTGTAGCGTTATGCACTAAAGATAGAGCTTTGTCTTTTAAAGGATTGAGCCGATCTGCCAAATTATCTGATAACACAGCGCTAGGGGTTAAAGCTCTACTCTAGCTGAGAATTGAGTAAGGTTCGAGTTATAAGAATATGCGGAGCTGACTCTTGTAGGTGAAACTATTCTTACATAAGTCTTTAGGCGAGTGCGGATGGCGAGAATCGAACTCGCAAGGCGTAAGCCACACGCCCCTCAAGCGTGCGTGTCTACCAATTCCACCACATCCGCAAAGTGAGCTGTATCAGGGCTAAATTTCTAGATTTAGCTTCCATAATTCTGCTCTAGGCAGTAATAATCTATCATATATTTGATCAAGTTGTGCTTATATTGCTCAGATTCAGGGATCAAATGTAGCTTGGTCGCCGAATTTCTGAACTGATAATTTGTAATTCATCTTACCTAACAAATTTATTCAACTACAGAAACTTCTTTAACTAGCTCGCGAAACTTCTGGCGCTGTTGGGGAGTTAAAATTTCTCTGGTAGCCAGCATACTCTCAAAACGCAGTGAACCTATTTCTTGACGCAGGGTATTAAGCTGGTGATTTTTTGCTCTAATTAACTCGGCAGATTCTGTCCCTACCATCATATCTGATAACTGCTGCTGCAATTTAGTCATTAACTGCCTTTTCTTAACTACCTGGCGCTGATATTGATGATGAATCTGCTTTATTTGTCGCTGCTGCTCTCTGGTTAGATCTAAACGCTGAAACAGGCTGGCTGATTGTTCTGGTTGCGTCGGCTTGAGCGAATTATCGGCAATAATTGTTTGCTCAACAGGAAAAAAATTATGTAGAGTAACAGACCATTTAGAGCCAGCAAATACGGGCAAGCTATAGAAAATTGAGAGAGCGATCACCAGCAGAGTCAGTAGGTATCGCTGTCGTCGGACTAAAGCGTGAAAAATCATTTATGAAATTGAGAAAATAAAATAAATTTAGGTAAAAAATGCTGTATTTAATCTACCTTGCCGAAAAGGATAAAGCCCCAGAAGACTCAGAAGTCGTTGGTAGTAACCAATAAGCTTCTGTTTCATTGTTCGCGGTGTAACTACTGCTTCCCAGGGTATTATGCCAATTTTTCACTAAAAAGTTTTCTAAATCTTTTGGTTCGAGGGCGATCCGAGGAGTCCTTAGATTCAGGCTAACAGAGGTAAACAAAAAACCTGTCGCCAGAAGCTTGGCTGGTATTCGTCGCGTGGTTGAGCCAGAGAGAAATGCCGTCTTCAATTTGGCAAAACATAAGCGGCGACTTGTAACGCGAGGCTCAAGGGAGTCAATTAGCCGCTGTTCTAAATCGGGATGGGCATCTTGAGGAAGTGGTTGATTGCGTCGCAGAAAGCTCACCAGGTTATTTTTCTGGTCATTATGTAAATTGGTCATGATCCTGAATAATTACACTAATAGATTTTACAAAGATATTCCTTGTTGTTCGAGGAATTTCTTGAGAGAGTTGCGAGCATGAAACAATCTCGATTTAACTGTTCCCACTGGCACATTTAAAATTTCGGCAACTTGTTTCTGTGGTAGATCTTCCAAATCATGCAAAACTAACACGGCTCGATGCTCGAATCTAAGGTTCTCTAAACCTCTCTGCACCAAATCCTGATAGTGTAACTGCATTAAATCTGGTGCTAATTCTACATTATCTAGTTTAGCGGCATTAAACTGCTCCTTTTCCCAGATTTTGAGACCTGTCTTTTCTTGACCTTTGGCTAATTTGCGCCGTTGATCGGTGGCGACATTCCAGCTAATCCGATAGACCCAGGTAGAAAAGTATTGCGCTTTTTTTAGCTTCGGCAAACCTTTCCAGACCTTGAGGAACACTTCCTGCACCAGATCATCTAGAGCTGCTGAACCACATAGCTGATATAGGGTTGAGCGCACCCGCTGCTGATAGCATTGGTATAGTAAACGAAAAGATTCGCGATCGCCTTGCTGACAGAGAAAAACTAATTCTTGCTCTGATACCGCTCCTGTTTCTGATTCTGCATCTACTGCACTAGCTTGTTCACAAGCTAAGATGTTTCCCATTTTATCTAGAAATAGTTCATTCTTTTTTTTTAGACTGGAGATGATTCAGTTCGGTTCAATTTTAGACATAATTTAAGTGAAAGTATTTAAATGTAAAGTCTCTAGGTTGAAAGTTTCTGTCAATGCTCTGTCAATTATGCGATCGCGATTTAAAAAAGCTTACGGTTCACCATCTTGTTCCCCGACAAACCGTCAAGCGGCGACAGGCGGAACCTGGGGCAACAATTAATATTTGTTCTCCCTGTCATCGGCAAATTCACGTCCTCTATAGCAACCTGGAACTCGCCAGAGATCTCAACACTATTGATAAGCTCAAATCTGAACCCAGAATGAGAAAATTCCTGGGCTGGATTGCTAAACAAGATCCCAATAAGAAAGTCCGCATCCGTCGCTGAAGTAGATTAGGGCGGTTTGATTGTGGTTTAGGAAAACATTTGGTGAATAATTATGAATGTAACTAAACCTAAAAGTACTAAAGCCGCATTAGTCAGCCAGCCCTTTTCATACCAAAGCTGTAAACGAGGCTGCATCTGAGCCATATATTGGGCAAATTGGGACTGACACCGTTCAATTAACGGTCGATACTGTACTTTTTTTGCCGTCCAAAATTTGGCGATCGCTATTTTATATTTGGCGATATAGGCGATATATTTGGTTATTGAGAACTGATTTGTGACCTGTTTAGCCCGATTTAGCTTTTTAACGAGCATTAAGCTATTAGTCAAATTAGCACCCGCAGAACCTCTAATAGGCTGCTGATAGGAAAGGTTACTAGACGATGATTGATTAGCTAAAGCAAGAGGCTCTACCTCCGAATCTGTCTCTGAGGAAGAATCTACAAGATTTTCTGTGTAAGAGTTTATTTGCGAGACTGCGGTAATTGACTGGAAATTAGGTATTTTATCTACTTCGGGAATAGTTGTTTCTGGTTGCTCAACTTGATTAACTACCGTAGCGTTAGGTAAATTAGCTGAAGTAACTTGCTCGGGAGACATTAAAGATTGTTGGTCGTCGGTCGAAGCAGATAGAGAATGATGATTTGTCCTCGCTGTACTGTGGTCAGGAACTTTTTTCTTCCTCTTAGACGGGGATTGCTTCGGTTGCGGCTTTAGGGAAGAACTGACTTTTTGCCCTTGTGCTTGCTTAAAGTTGCTGGGGTCAAAAATTTTAGCTAACAACCGCGACTCGATTTGAGTATAGCCCTTATTTACAGCGACGATGGACTGTTTTAAATCCGTCATCAAACTATCTTTGAGAATATAAGATTTCGCCCCCGCCATCAGTGCGCGAGTTAAGTACTTTTTATCTTCGTGACTACTCAGAATAACTACTTTTGTCTGTGGCGCAAGATGAGTAATATACTTGGTGGTCGTAATGCCGTCCATTCCCGGCATTTCAATGTCCAACAAAACAACATCTGGGCGTAGCTCATTAATCTTGGTGATGGCAGTTCGTCCATCCTTTACCGTTCCAATCA
>JBCCNG010000122.1:0-9354 GCA_039025955.1 Cyanobacteria bacterium P01_C01_bin.72
GATTGATTCATTTTGCTTACCAACATTCCCGCCGTTAATGTTTTACTGCATTGTTTTTGCAGATAATTGCTCAGTAAACTGTTAATAACAATACCCCCTAGAACTAGCTAATCATGAAGTTAGGGTAGTAGTGGGTATTGTTATTAACAGTTTACTGAGCAATTATCTGCAAAAACAATGCAGTAAAACATTAACGGCTGGAATGTTGGTAAGCAAAATGAATCAATCAGATCCTCTTTGGCTTGATAGTTTTAAGCGAGATTCCTTAGCTCAAACTAAATGGATTATTCCCATTTCTTTGATGTTTCGTCGCTATAGATCGCTAAAAAATCATCCTTGGCGCGCAGCTTTGTTGCGAATTCCTATTGCTACTCTGGCATTTATCGTCGACATCAGCATTTTCGTGCGTGCTAATAGTACATTGCACCATGAGGTGATTACTAGTTATTGGTAGATGTTGCAATTGAACTAGATACAATCTGGCGATCGCCAGATCAAGAAAGACCTTATTAGTACTAAGATGACTATGGGATCTTTTTTTGCCCTGTCTTATGTAAACTTCGATAATCGCACTGTGGCTAAGTGGAAATTTGGTGAGCTTTGGCAAACCTTAACTTTTTTTGAAGTTGTGCCGATAATCAATTTTTGGCAACGGTTATTTAACAGCAGCCCATCACAACCTTATCAGCAAAGCAAGATGACAATTTTAGTAGCGGGAGCAACAGGTGGCGTAGGGAAGCGAGTCGTCCAAAAATTGCTGGCAAATAACTATCAGGTAAGAGCATTAGTGCGGGATGCTGCAAGAGCAAAAAACATTCTCAGCAACGTTGAACTGTTTGAAGCCGATATAACTATTGCCGAAACTCTCAAGCCAGAGATAATGGCAGGAGTCAGCGCCGTAATCTGCTGTACAGGAACAAAAGTGCAGCCCGTAGAAGGAGACACCCCCAGCCGCGAGAAATATTATCAGGGAATCAAATTTTATCTCCCAGAGGTAGTCGATACTCCTGAGTTGGTTGAATACGGGGGGATTAAAAATCTGCTTCAGGTTATCTCTCAGCATATTCCTCAACCAGGAGAGAAGCTGGTTTTCGACTTTACTAATCCCAATCTTGACCTCAAAGAAACTTGGGGTGCAGTAGATGATGTTGTGATGGGGGGAGTCAGCCAGAGTCAAATTAGGCTAGCTGATGATCGTGCAATCTTTACAGGCATTGTTTCCACTGACAATAATGGCGGTTTCGCTTCAGTACGCACCCGTAACTTTAACCCACCAATGGATTTATCCCCCTACGAAGGTATCGAACTCAGGGTAAAGGGCGACGGCAAACGCTATAAATTTATTACCCGCTGCGAAGGGAAATGGGATGGCGTAGGATACTGCTATTCCTTCGACACGGTTTATGATTACCCCACAACTATTCGGATACCTTTTAAAGATTTAATTCCTGTATTTCGTGCCAAGACAGTACAAGAAGCAAGTCAGTTTGACTCCGCCAGAGTTTATTCAATGCAGTTGATGTTGAGCAAGTTTGAATATGATGGAGAGTTGAACCCTCAGTTTGAAACTGGCTCATTCAAGCTAGAGGTGGAATATCTCAAAGCTTATGGCGCTCAAGCTACACCGCAGCTAGTTCAGGTAAGTTCCGCAGGCGTAACCCGTCCCAATCGTCCTGGCATCAATTTGGCAGAAGAACCTCCCGCAGTCAGAATGAACGATCAGCTTGGAGGCATTTTGACTTGGAAACTGGCAGGAGAATCAGCCATTAGATCTAGCAATTTGACCTACACTATTATTCGTCCCTGCGCCTTAACCGAACAACCTGGAGATAAAATTCTTTTTGCGGAACAAGGAGATAATTTAAGGGGACAAGTTAGTCGAGATGCCATCGCTGAACTCTGCATCCAGGCGATGAATTCACCTCAAGCGGTTAATAAAACTTTTGAGGTTAACGAGACTGAACAGCAAGGAAAAACTGATTGGGGGAAACTGTTTGCTGGTTTAGAAATTGATCAATCAGACAGTTAGTGACGAATCAGGGCCTCTCCTAAATCTGGCTTCAGGGTGATCGCCTGGCTCTATTTTCTTACTCTTCTCTGTTGTCTTCTTCGCCAAATAGACGATCTAGAATACGGCGATTTTCTACCTGCAAACCTTTAATTTCACCCTGCATAGTTTCAATGTTAGTTTGCATGGTTCGCATTACTCCCATCGAATCGATAAAAATTTGTGTGGCATTTGCTAACTGTTCGGTAACGCGATCAACTCTGTCTGTAACTCGATCTACTTTTTTACCTAAAGCATTTATCGCTTGACTGTTTGCGTCGATTTTAGTCGTGTTACTGTGGCTGAGTTTGATAGCTGATTCTAGTATTTTTTCAATTTGGGTTAGTCTTTGGGAAGGGGTAAGTTCTTGAGACATTTTGGAGCAAAGTATTTATAGTCTCTAATTATAGTATTTTTGGTCCGTGGGAGCGATCGCCTGACAGTAAAACACAATCGGGAATGCGATCATGCTCACAAATTCGTTTCTAAGTAATTTCAAAGCGATCGCTTTTAGTCTTTTCATCACAACCTAGTCCAAGACGAAACTAGCTGGCAAACAAGGTGTATTATCGAGACTACATAAGCCTAACTTTTGTATCTATTTACAGTGGACATAATCTATACAAAACCCGATTACTATCCTGTCGCAGTTACTATTTTCGCTATACCCAAACCCTTTGATGGTCATATTGGCTTGATTCAATATAATGCGATCGCCAGTTGGACTAAGTTACAGCCTCAACCAGAAATATTTTTGTACGGTGATGAAGCGGGGACAAAGGAAATCTGTCAGGAATTGGGGCTAATTCATGTTCCGACAATTCAACGCAACGAGTATGGCACGCCATTGTTAGACGGTATCTTTGCTCAGACTTGTGATCGGGCAAAAAATAGAATTATCGCCTATCTTAATGCTGACATTATCTTAATGGATGATTTTCTGCTCGGGGTTAGTTCATGCGATCGTCACATAGAGAATTATTTCTTAGTCGGTCGCCGTTGGGATATAGATATAGACAAAAAATTTGATTTTAAGATTGACTGGCAGTCTAATTTAGTTCGGTCTATTAAAAAAGATGGCTGTTTAGCAGATTATGACTGCAAAGATTATTTTGTCTTTCCCAAACATCTATTCACTAAAATTCCTGCTTTTGCAGTAGGTAGAGGTTATTGGGATACCTGGATGATCAATGAGGCTTTGGCACAGAATTATCCCGTGGTTGACTGTAGTTTGACGATTACTGCCGTTCATCAGAATCATCCCTACATTCATATACGAGGTGGTAGAAACGAAGCTTATATAGGTCGAGAAGCTCAGATAAACAAGAGTCTGGGAAATGTGACCCAGCCTGGTAATATTGCCTGCGCCACTTGGCAATTAAAACCAGATAGATACAGGAGATCGCCACAGATAAGCATTATTATTGTGCTAGAAAATGACAGCGATGCAGTCGAAAAAGCAGTCTTGAGCGTTTTGATTCAAGATTATGACCGATACGAGATTATTGTGGTCGATTGCCGAAGCGAAAATGATATGTCTCGCAGTTTGAAAACCTATCAACAGCAAATCAAATACTATTTTCTCGCTGCAACAGAAGAGGTCGATGCCGCTATTTTTGGAATAGAAAAGGCATCAGGAGAATTTGCTTTTCATCTGGGTGCCAACAGTGTTTTATTACCCAAAGTCTTGTCTCGATTAGTCGATTGTTTTACCAAAGAAGCTTCTACCTTGGATGTTCTGCTCGCAGGATATCGAGAGACCGATAGTGAAGTCCGTGAATTTTTAACATGGCAAAAATTTCCAGATTTAGAAAAACTACACTTTGTCAAACATCAGGTTCGAGAATCATTATTACAAAATAGCGCTATCGCCTTTCGGACTCGAAGAGTAAAGTTATTATCAGACCACTATTTAAACTCGAAACAGCAATTAACTGAAATTGTATCAAATTTGATTGATTCAAGAGGATGTAGAGTAATTTGGTTTAAAATGATCGTGGAACATCGCTATATTCAAGACCAATCTTCGAAGATAATTGAGTTTCAGCGATCTAGTTTGGCATAGTAAAAAGTCAATCTACATCGATATTTCAACTCTTCTAGGCGGTCGCTTGTTGATAACTCGCGACCGCATCTGCGTAGTTTCCCTGGTTTTAAATTCAGCCTAGTTTTAGATCCGTATTGACGATTTTTTAATACTATTTTATTAATGTCATTATGCATGTATCGCATTTTATTATGTACACTGCTTCTTATATAAATATGTTGTTAGTTCGTAGTACAAAAACTCCGAACCTTAAAAATTTATATTGAATTTGCTAGAGATTTTATCGGGCTTTTAGTAGAATTCATAGCAAGTCGGTATTTATACCCTATTCGAGTTGTAAAAAGTTTTTAGAAACAAGTAATAATGACTAGTTGTTCAATCGTCATCAGATGTTACAACGAGGAGCAGCACATTGGAAAGCTACTCCAAGGTATCTCAGAACAAGATTTTTTAGATTATGAAATTATCATTGTCGATTCAGGCTCCACTGATGCTACCCTAGCGATTGCAACTCAATACCCAGTGAAGGTGGTTTCAATTAAACCATCTGAATTTACTTTTGGTCGTTCGCTTAACTTGGGCTGTGAAGAAGCGCAGGGAGACTTCATAGTAATTGTCAGCGCTCATGTATACCCTCTCTACAATGATTGGTTGCGCAACTTAGTAGCTCCATTTTCCGACCCTCAGGTCGCACTTACCTATGGCAGACAGCAGGGTAATGAGATGACCAAATACTCAGAGCATCAGGTATTTGCCAAATGGTTTCCTCCTTTTTCTAACTATAATCAAACTACTCCTTTTTGTAACAACGCCAATGCGGCAATTAGACGTTCTCTGTGGTCGGAAATTCCTTATGATGAAAGTCTAACTGGCTTAGAGGATTTAGATTGGGGCAAACAGGCTCAGAAACTAGGATATAAACTAGCTTATGTCGCCGACGCATCCATCGTTCACGTCCATGAGGAAACCCCCGCCAGAATTTGTAACCGCTATCGTCGCGAAGCGATCGCCCTTAAGCGGATTTTACCAGAGGAACAGTTTTACTTTTCAGATTTTCTACGCCTGTTCTCTGCTAACGTTTTGAGCGATTATTATCATGCCTGGCACGATGGGGTGTTGCTTAAAAAAGGTAGTGAAATTATTATGTTTCGGCTGATGCAGTTTTGGGGAACTTATCAAGGATATCGTGATCGCGTTAACAATCAACTGCGAGAAAAGTTTTATTATCCTAACGGCTTAAAACGCTCTCAATCTGAACCTCGCCAACAAGCCTATGTGATCGACTACAGTAATCTAAAGGAGAAGCAGTTTGAGCAACATTATTGATATTTCGGTCGATATTCATCCTAATATGCCCACTTGGCCCGATAGCAAAAAGTTTGCTTTAGAGCCAATCATGCGATTGGAAAATGGCGATGAGGCGAATGTCTCGCAGCTTGATATGGAAATTCATATCGGCACTCATGTGGATGCTCCTTGGCACTTTGTGGCAGGGGCAAAAACTATTGACCGCGTATCTTTAGATATCTTGATGGGTGAGGCTATGGTAGTGGAAATGCCCGATGTTAGCTCGATTACAGCAGATAATTTAGAAGCGCTCGGTCTACCTTTGGGGATAGAAAGACTACTATTTCACACTCGTAACTCCCAACTATGGGAGAATAGATCGACAGAATTTTATCCAGATTTTGTTGCTTTAGCACCCGATGCTGCTCGATGGGTAGTAGATCATCAAATTAAGCTTGTAGGAGTCGATTATCTTTCCGTACAGCGATATGGCGATCCTCCAGATACACATCAGATTTTATTAGGAGCAGAGGTGATAGTTATTGAGGGATTAAATTTGTCCGGAGTTAAGTCTGGTCGATACAATCTTAGCTGTCTACCTTTAAAGCTAATTGGAGCGGAAGGTTCTCCAGCTAGAGCGGTATTAGTACCTATAGAGTCACAAAACGAGACAAATAAATAATTATGAGCAAAATTGCGGCGATCGTACCGATGCGTCACAGTAGCGAGCGCGTACCAGGGAAAAATTATCGAGATTTTGCTGGCGTACCGCTTTATCATCGGGTTATTAAAAGTTTGTTGGGATGTGCGGCAATCGATACCATTGTTATCGATACAGACAGCGCTTTTATTCATGAAGACGCGGCAAAACATTTTCCTGAAGTTAAACTATTGCACCGTCCCGAACATTTACAAGCGGGAACTGTCCCGATGAATGATGTGCTGCTCAATGCTGTTAATCAGATTGAGGCAGATTTTTATCTCCAGACTCACAGTACTAATCCGCTGCTGCTACCTGAAACAGTAAACAAGGCTGTAGCAGAATTCTCAGCCAACTATCCAATGTATGACTCATTATTTGGAGTTACCAGGCTACAAACAAGACTGTGGGATAATTTAGCTAGAGCCGTAAATCACAACCCTGCAATTTTGTTACGGACTCAGGATTTACCCCCCATCTACGAAGAGAATTCTTGTTTGTACATTTTTACCAAAGATATTCTCAAAAATAAGCACAATCGGATTGGCGATCGCCCTTTGATGTTTGAAATAGATGCCCTCGAAGCGGTAGATATAGACGTAGAGTTGGATTTCCGCGTTGCTGAGTTTTTGTTTACCGAGAGAGAGAAGGTTTAATGACATATCGAGTTTTGATTAGCTGTCCCCATCTACAAAAGACAATTCATCTCTATCGAGATCAATTGGCGGCTCAGGGAATTGAATTAGAAGTACCAGAAATGGTGCAGCAATTGAGCGAAGCGGAATTATTGGAAATGATTCCTCGATTAGACGGCGTTATTGCGGGGGACGATCCTTTTACTGCTAAGGTGTTGGAGCAGGGCAAGAAGCTGAAGATTCTTGCTAAATGGGGTATTGGTGTGGACAGCATCGATTTGGAGGCAGCAAAAAGGCTAGGTATTCCCGTAAAGAACACTCCCAATGTCTTTGCCGATGAAGTGTCTGACGTAGCTTTAGGCTATATTATTCTCCTTGCCAGACATCTGCATCAGCTTGATCGCTCGGTGCGGGAGGGTGGCTGGCTACAAATTCCTGGTATCACTCTGCGGGGTAAAACATTGGGCATCATTGGTGTGGGAAGTATCGGGCGCGGTTTGGTAACGAGAGGATTAGCAGTAGGAATGCCAATCTTAGGTTATGATGTGATGCCGATTCCCAAAGCTTATCAGCAGGAAACTGGGCTAAAGGCGGTCGATTTGGATACCTTGCTGCAAGAATCTGACTTTATCGCTCTGTGTTGCAATATGACCCAGGATAACTATCATTTGCTAGACGAAGATGCCTTCGGTTTGATGAAGCAGGGAGTTTATATAGTTAACGTGGCGCGGGGTCCTTTAATTAAAGAAGAGGCTTTGGTTGCTGCCCTCGATTCGGGTAAGGTCAAAGGCGCGGCTTTAGATGTGTTTGAAGTAGAGCCGCTGCCAGCCGAGAGTCGCCTGCGGGAGTTTGACCAATGTATTTTTGGGACTCATAATAGCTCTCATTCGATCGATGCGGTATTAAAAGTTAACGAGATTGCGATCTCTAATTTACTGACAGGTTTGGGAATTAAATCTTAAAAGTTCAACTTGCCGGCTTTGGCGATCGCCGTTCCGAACTCAAAGTAAGCGGACGTTAAACTAGTTTATATAATTAGCAAGGCATATTATGATGTCTTGTATCATTTAGAGCTGCAAAAATTTTTTTTAACATGCTGATTGTACTTAACGGCGCGCCCAAGGGTGGCAGCACATGGCTCGTATTGATCGTTCAGGCAATGAATTTATTCGAGCGTATTCCAACAGAATATCAAGATGAAAAGTGGGTAAATTCCTCAATCGCTCAAGATAAGCTCGATCTGTTTCTCAATGAGTGCATTTATCAAGATGAAAGTTACTTTTGCAAACAGCACTGGACAAATTCGGGTGAGATCAAAGCCGCTGATCTATTAGCAGACTCCAATATTAGAATGGTCAATATTATTCGCGATATCAGAGATGTTTTAGTGTCTCGTTACTTTCATGACCTTCGCCTAAATCTAACCCAGGAGGACGATATTGCCAAATATTACTGGTCGATGGGCAAAAAAAACATGATTAAATACATGGAATATCATAATTCCTGGCACGCCCCGGGAGTAGAACAACAGCCATTTTTGTGTAGCTACGAAAGACTCCATCGCAACTTTATGGGACAAATGACGGAGCTAGTAGCTTATCTAGAATTGGGAGAGAAAATAACCGCCGAAGAAATTAAGCAGATTAAAGGGTCTACTAGTATTGATAAACGCAAAGATAAAGGTAAGGGTAAGTTTTTTAGAAAGGGTATTGTCGGCGATTGGCAAAACCACCTGTCGGCGGAAATAGTGGCAGACATGAAAAAGACAGCAATCGAGATGGATTATTTAGCGACAAAGAGAAATATGATGCAAACTTTTAAACTAGATATTTTAAAAAACATAGATTTTGGGGTCTAAAGCGATCGCCTGGAATTGGATTGTCTTAATTAAATAGCAGTAAGTGGATAAAATAGTTGTAATTACGGGAGTTGCAGGGGGCATCGGACGGGCGATCGCCTCTAAGTTTAAAACTCAAGACTGGTATGTTGTCGGCATCGATTTGACAGATATATCGGACTCGCAGACGTTAGACCTCTTTATTCAAGCCGATGTCTCTCAAGCAGCAGACTGGGCAAGAATAGAGACAGAAATTGCCACCATGTCGGGAAAAGTCAAGGCTTTAGTTAACAATGCGGCGGTGCAAATTTGTAAGCCACTCTTAGAAACTACTCTTGAAGAATGGCAGCGGGTTTTAGATGTTAATTTAACCTCGGTCTTTTTGGGGGTCAATTCGGTCTACCCTCAGATGACATCTGGTAGTGCCATTATCAATGTTAGCTCGGTACACGCGATCGCTACTTCGACTCAGATTGCTGCCTATGCCGCTAGCAAAGGTGGAATGGTGGCTTTAACCAGAGCCTTGGCTTTGGAATTGGCACCCAATACCAGGGTTAATGCCATTTTACCAGGAGCCGTAGATACTAGTATGCTGCGATCAGGATTGATGCGGGGACACGTAGCGGGAGACAGCGCCGACGAGCTAGTAGCGGCTTTGGGTCAAAAGCACGTCGTCAAACGAATTGGACAACCTGATGAGATTGCTGAAGCGGTTTACTTTTTAGCTGCTGAAGAAACTGCCTCGTTTATGACGGGTCAGACATTAACTATTGACGGAGGAGCAACCGCTCGGTTGAGTAC